>JARGNS010000104.1:0-8610 GCA_029213105.1 Planctomycetota bacterium | reverse complement strand
AGGTGGTCCAGGCGGCGTCGGTCGTCAACGGCAAGTCGTTGCCGTCGCCGCGGTCGATGAGGAAGGCGTTGACGACGTCCCAGCCGAACGCGAGTGCCGCCCCCGCCGTGTCCCAGAGCTCGTGGCGATCGTTGCCGCTCTCGTCGATCAGCGCGCCAATGGCGAAGTGCGCGCCCGAGCCCTGGGTGAAGTACACGCTGCGGTAGCGATCGTCGCCGCCCCCATCCCAGAGCAGGCCCGTGCCGTACCAGTAGCCCAGCCCCTGCGAGAAGTTGCCCGCCTCGTAGACGTCGTCGCCATCGACATCGAGCAGCGCCCCGAGCCCGCCGGCCCAGACATGACCGTCGGAGATGTCCCCGCGCCGGCCGCTGCCCACGCCCTGCGCGTTGGACACGGCGATGCGATCCTTGGAGTGGTAGTCGGCGCGGCCGGCTTTCGTGGCGTCGGCCTCGGCGTAGTAGTGATCGTCCCCGCTGCGGTCGGCCAGGATCCCGATGCCGCCGGGTCCGCCGAAGCCCTGGCCGTCGCCCTCGGCGAGGTGGTAGCGATCGTCGCCGGCGGCATCGAGCAGGAGGCCCGCACCGAAGAAGGCCGCACCCTGCCCCATGGAGGCCATCTTGTAGTGGTCGTTCCCGCCCTCGTCGACGAGCGCGCCGAGGCCGAACAGGCCCGCGCCCAGGCCCCAGTCCCCGGCCTTGTAGTAGTTGTCCTCCTCGCCCGCCATGTAGACGATCCCGCAGCCGAGAATGCCGCTGGCGACGTGCGCGCGGCCGCAGCGCTCGTCCTGGACGTCCAGGCCGTACGAGGCCCCGACGCGCTGTGTGCCCCCCATGAGGAGCGCGACGGAGAGCGGCCGCTCGGGCCCGGTGGCCCCCACGGGGCCGTCGAGGGAGTTGTCGGCGCCGAAGCGCACGATCAGGAACGGGTCGTCGCACTGCTGGGTATTCACCCCGTTGTTGTCGATGAGCAGCGTGCCGAAGCGGGTGCGTCGGCGGAGTTCGAACGCCGGCCAGCCGCCCTCGGGGACTTCCACCGCGCCCAGCGCCCGCCGGGCGTTCTGCACGGCCTGCAAGGCCTTGAGGCAACCGAAGTGCAGCGAGTGCTCGTCGAGGACCTTGGCGACATCGTCGAGGACGGGGAAGTACTCCTCGCCGTCGGGCGTCGACGCCACGAGGTTCGGCAGGGTCGCAAACACCGCCTTGCGCTGCGCCGGCGTCACGTGCCGTAGCCCCCGGTCGATCCAGGTGCGCGCCTCGACGAGTTGGAGGATGAGTACGGCCAGCGGACGGTGCAGGGCGGCGGGCAGCCTGCCGCGGCTCTGGCTGGACGGAGGACTCTCGGACGGGACCGTGCCGAGAGCGCCCAGGGCCATGCCGAAGGGATTGCCCTCGTGGGTCTTCGTTCCCAAGCGGGCCGTGTCCATGCCGAACACACGGAAACCGCCGATGCGCCGCTCGGTGGCGAGCATGACGCCGAGCTTGTAGAGCGACTCCTGGCCGCGCTTCGGGTCCTTGGGCGCCTGCGCCAGACGCTCCGGCGTCAGCAGGTCCTCGACCGCATTGCCGAGCGTGCGCGTGAACATGTACGTATCGAGCGGATGCGCCAGCAGGTCCTCGAAGAACGGCAGCACGTACGGCACCGTCTTCGGATGCGGATAGCGCGGCCAGTGCGCCTTCGGGCGGTAGCCGAGTTGCTCGTCGGCCAGCTGCATCCGCTGCTGCGCGCGGGCAAACGCATCGCGGGACGGCGTGCGATCGCCGTCGTCCGCCACGAGCGGCGCCCCGGAGGACAGCAGGAACAACAGGACGCAGGAGGCGAGGAGGAGCGGTTTCACGCACGCCACGATCCCCCCCCGCGGCGTTCGGTGCAAGCCGCCCGGGTCGGCCGGGGATTTTCCCGGCGGCCGATGCGGGGCCCGCCAAGATGGGCGCATGCCCACCTTCAGCCCCGTGACGCCCGAGATCGTGAGCGCCCTCGAGAAGATCGTGGGCGCCGACTACGTCGTCACCACGGAGCCCGAGCTCCTTCTCTACGGCCGCGACGAGACCGAGGATCTGCAGTATCGGCCCGAGGTGGCCGTGCGGCCGGCCTCGACGGACGAGATCTCGAAGATCATGGCCTTGAGCCATGCGCACGACATCCCTGTCACGCCGCGGGGCGCGGGCACGGGACTCTCCGGCGGTGCGCTGCCCGTCTTCGGCGGCATCGTCCTGTCGGTCGACCGCATGAACGCGATCCTCGAGATCGACGAGAACAACCTCATGACGCGCGTGCAGCCCGGCGTCATCACGGGCGTTCTGCAAGACACCGTCGCCGAGAAGGGCCTGTACTACCCGCCCGATCCCGCGAGCAACGGCTCGTGCATGATCGGCGGCAACATCGCCGAGAACTCGGGCGGGCCCCACTGCGTGAAGTACGGCCTCACGAAGGACTACGTGCTCGCGCTCGAGGCCGTCATGCCCAACGGCGACGTGTTCCGCACGGGCGGCAAGCTGCGCAAGGACGTCGCCGGCTACAACCTCACGCAGCTCCTGGTCGGCAGCGAGGGCACGCTGGCCATCGTCACCGAGGCGACGCTCAGGCTCATCCCCTTGCCGTCGTACCGCCGAACGGTCCTCGCCCCGTTCGACGACCTCGACACCGCGGCCAAGGGCATCGTGGCCGTCTACCAGTCGCGCATCACACCGGCCGCGCTGGAGATCGTCGAGAAGGCCGCCATCGAGGCGGCCGTCGAGCACCTCGGCCGCGACGTACCCCACAGCAACGCCGAGGCACAGATCCTGCTCGAACTCGACGGCACCGACGAGGAGTCGCTGGATCGTGACCTGATGAAGGTCGGTGAGGTCCTGCTCGAGGTCGGCGCGATGGACGTCATGCTCGCCGACACGCCGGCCAAGGAGCGCGAACTCTGGAGCGTGCGCAAGTGCCTCGGCGAGGCCGTCAAGAAGCAGGCCGCCTACGTCGAGTGCGACACGGCCGTGCCGCCCGACAAGGTGCCGGACCTGCTGCGCGGCGTGCGCGAGATCGCCGCGACGCACGAGATCCGGCAGATCAGCTACGGCCACGCCGGCGACGGCAACATCCACGTCAACGTCCTGACCGACGACACGGACCGGGCCGTTCGCGAGCAGAAGCTGCAGCCGGCCATCGAGGCGATCTTCGAACTCGCCACCGGGCTCGGAGGCACGATCACCGGCGAGCACGGTGTGGGCTGCGCCCAGAGCCGCTACCTCTCCCTGTGCCGCGACCCCATCGCCATGGCGGCCATGCAGGGCATCAAGGACGCCTTCGACCCCAAGGGCCTCCTCAATCCCGGCAAGGTGCTCCCCACCGAGGTCCCGCCGCCGCTCCCCGTGGCGCACGTCTAGGCAGCCCGCGCGTGATCCCGGACCTCCCCACCACCTACGTCGAACACGTCGTCACACCGCGCGGCTTCGGCGACGTCGACGATCCGAACGCCGCCGGCGAGTTCGGGAGCATGGTCGGAGGCTTCGGCGTGCGCGTATCCCTGCGCTACGGCTCGGACGGCAGCAACCGCACCGTGATCGAGCAGGCCCGTGCGCGCGTCTTCGGCAGCGCCGGCCTCCTCGGGCCCGTCTCGTGGCTCATGGATGCCGTCGAGGGGTCGACGTACGAGCGCGCCTGCGAGCACGACGCCGACCAGGTCCTCGCGGCCCTGTGCGACGGCAACGGCCACGCACTGCCGCCCGCCGTCCACCGCGGCGCCGACTTCGCCGTGAAGGCCCTGCGCCGCGCGCTGGGCATCGCGGTCCACGGCCTGCCCGCCGATCTCGAGAGCGGCATCCTGGTGTGCCGCTGCATCGGGGTGGGCGACCGGGCCATCCGCGCGGCGATCCGCGGCGGCGCCCGTGACCCGGAGTCCATCGGCGCGGCCACCGGCGCCTGCACGGGCTGCCGCTCCTGCCGCCCGGACCTGATGGCGCTGATCGACGAGGAGACGCGCGAGGCGCTGCCCGCCCCGGACGAAGCCCTGCACCCGGTCGCGCGCATCTGCCTGGCCACGGCCGGACCGGTCCTGCGGGCGCTGGGCCTGCCGCTGGAGGCCGCCGTGGTCGAGGAAGACGCCATCGGCATCCGCCTCGGCGCGCCCCGACCGGACGCCTGCCTCTCGCCCCCGGGGGCCGTGGCCGTGACCCGGCAGCTGCTGCGCGACACCGTGGCGGAGGACGTGCGCGTCGAGTTGCTCGTCTAGCCCCATCCACGGGGCTCTCGACCGACCCGATGACCAAGCCGTGACGCAAGCGGCTCCCCAGGGTCGGAAACCGTGCCCGCACGTTGGGAACTGCCCGCGTCGCCTCAAGGTGCGCGCGCGCACGGACCGATCCCGAACCCTAGGCAGCGAGAGGCGCCCTCGGGAGGGGCACTCGGGAGGGATAGGCCAGCATGGGTATGGGCATTCGAACGCTCTTCACGGTGGAAGAGGCAAACCAGGTCCTTCCCCTCGTCCGGTCAATCGTCCGCGACGTGGTCAACGACTTCCGCGAGCTCCGCAACGCGGGCCGCGAGCGACGCGCCCTCGAGGTCGAGAGCGCGGGCAACCGCGGCGCCGAGCGCTACATCGAGGCGCTCAAGGACAAGGTCAACGAGTTCTCGGCACGCATCGAGAGCTACCTGCGCGAGCTGAGTGATCTGGGCCTCGAGGTCCGCGATCTCGAGCTCGGCCTGGTCGACTTCCCGTCGCTCATCGACGGCGAGCCCGCCTACCTCAGCTGGCGCCTCGGCGAGGAAGACGTCAGCTGGTGGCACCCGGCCGACAAGGGCTTCAGCGACCGCGCGCCGGTCCCGCTGGCCGTCGGCACCCCGCCCATCCTCTGATCCGGCCGCTCCGCGGATCTTCGGGGCTATGCTGCGCGCATGGCTTCCATCTTCACGCAGATCGTCCAGGGCGAGATCCCGAGTCACCGGGTCCACGAGGACGAGGCGCACTACGCCTTCCTCGACATCAACCCGGTCCAGCCCGGGCACACGCTCGTCATCCCCAAGCGTGAGGTCGATGAACTGTTCGACCTGCCCGCGGACGAACTCGCCGCGCTCTGGCAGTTCGCCCAGGTGGTGGCCGCAGCCCTGAAGGCCGAGACGGGCTGCGCGCGCGTCGTGAGCGTGGTCGTGGGCTACGAGGTCCCCCACGCGCACATCCACCTCATTCCGACGAGCCACCTCGAGGACTTCCCGATCCCGCCGCGCGGCACGCTGGATCACACCGCAGCCGCCGCGCTGGCCGCACGCGTCCACGCGCGCACCTGACCGCGCCCGGCAGCATGGACGAGTCCTTCCGCATCTTCGTCTCGATCGCGACTGCCATCGTGCTCGAGGCCATGCCCTTCCTCGCGCTGGGGTCGTTGCTCTCGGCGATCGTCGAGGTGTGCGTGTCCGCGCAGCGCATGGCGCGCGCCGTCCCCACCTCGCTGGCGGGCCGGCTGGCTCTCGGCGTCGGGGCCGGCGTGGTCCTGCCCACCTGCGAGTGCGGCGTCGTGCCCGTCGCCTGCTGGCCAAGGGCATGCCGCCCTCCACGACCTTCGCCTACCTGCTGGCCGCGCCCATCGTGAACCCGGTCGTGCTGGCCTCGACCTACGTGGCCTTCCGGGGTGACTTCGGCATGGTCGGCGCCCGCGCCGGCGTCGCCGTCCTGGTGGCGAGCCTCGTCGGCTGGCGCATGCGCGACGCCACGGCCGCGACGGTCCTGCGCTCGAGCACCCCCGCTGCCGATGCGGACCACGACCACGACCACGACCAGGAAGGCGGGCGGCTGGCCGCCATCCTCCGGCACGCCGGACACGACTTCCTCGAGATGGGCAAGTTCCTGATCCTCGGCGCGCTCGCCGCCGCCGCCCTGAAGACGGCGACGCCCCCGGAGACGTTCAGCCTGCTCGAAGGCAGCCGCGCCGTGGCGATCGGCGGCATGATGCTTCTCGCCATCGCCCTCTCCGTCTGCTCCGAGGCCGATGCCTTCGTCGCCGCCTCCTTCGTGACGCTGCCGGCCGCCGCGCATCTGGCGTTCATCACCATCGGCCCCATGGTCGACCTGAAGTTGCTGGGGCTCTACGCGGTCACGTTCCGCCGCGCGGTGGTGGGTTGGATCGTGCTCCTGCCGCTCGTGCTGGTCTTCCTGCTGTGCCTGGCGCTCGGAGGCCTGCTGTGATCCGGCGCGCCAACGGCCTCCTGCTGCTCTTGCTGGGCCTGGCGAGCGGTGCGTTCGCGCTCGGAGACTCGTATGGCTTCCTGATGAACCCGACCTTCCGCGGGCTGACGGTGGGCGGAGCCGCCCTCGTCACAATCCTGGGTCTGGCGCAGATCACCCGAACCCGCGGACCCGGGTCGCGCAGCACGTTCCTCATCTACGCCGGTTTCCTTGTCCTGGTCGCCTGGGCCCAGCCCCAGCGCGGCGGGATCGCTCCCCTGCTCGCGCCCCCGCACGACGGCCCCCCCATCACCCGCGCCGGGTACGCCACGCTGCACGGCCAGGATCTGTTCGAGGACATGGGCACGGAGGCGCGCACCGTGCCTGCGGGCAAGGTCATGCTGCGGGGGTTCGTGAAGCGCCTGCCGGCCCTCGATGCGCGCGGGGAGTTCATCCTGCTGGAGCCGTCGATGGCCTGCTGCCTCGCCGATGCCATCGCGCTGGGTGCTCGCGTGCGCAACACCGACACCCCCTTGCCAGCGGATGGGGCCTGGGTCGTCGCCTTCGGCGAGCGGCAAGCCCGCGAGCGCCCCCGCCCGGGGCCGGCCGTGCGCCTGGGCGCCATCCTGTTCACGGCAGTCAGCCGCACGCATCGCCTGGTGAGCGACGAGGTCGTCGGGTACCTCGACCTGCTCGACGATCTCGTGGCGCGAGTGCCCACGGAACGTTGCTCGGTCTTCCGCGCACTCGTCCAGCAGTCGGGGCTCGAGGCGCGCTTGCGCGCCGAGGGCCCGTTCACCGCCTTCGTCCCCCTGGACGCGAGCTTCGCCGCGCTGGGCGCGGAGGCCCTGCGAGAACTACGCACCTCCCCCGAGAAGGCGCGCGCCCTGATCGAGCGCTGCGGGGTGCGAGGCCGATTCTCGAAGCAGGCCCTCTACAAGCGCCCGAGGCTCGAGGCGCTCGACGGGGGCGTACTCCAGGTCCAGGTGGAGAACGGCGTGTTGGTCATCGGCGGCGCGCGCCTGCTCTTCGCCGATCAGACGGCGCGCAACGGCACGGTGCACGTGGTGCACCCCATCCCCGGCCACGGCAAGTAGGCGAGCTACTTCTCGCGTTCGACCGTGCGCACGTCCAGCACGCGGATCTTCCACGCACCCGCCTCGGGCCCGATCGCCAGCAGGGCCTCATGCCGGTTCCGGCGCCAGTGCCGGTGCCCGAAGTGCGTCACGGTGCCGGTGACGGTCCACGTCGCCGTACCACGGAACCCACCGTCGCCCTCCGGCGCGCTGCCCGTCCACTCGTGCAGTGCCACGACGTCCACGTGCGTCCGTACGCCACCAAAGCGTCGTTCCTCGAGCATGCGCCGATTCTCGACGTAGGCGTCCGCCAGCTGTTCCCCCACGAGGCTCAGGGCCAATCGGTCGTAGACCTCGTCCTCGCCCCGCTCGTTGAATGCCCGGTAGAGGTTGTCCAGCAGGCTGGCGGCGATGGCACGCTGCTCCGCGGCGTTCGGCACGGGCGCGCCGCCCTCGACGCCGGCCAGGTCGACGGCATGCGCGCCCGCCAGCAACGCGGCCGAGGCCAGGGCGATGCGCAGCGCGGCGATGCGCAACCCCACGGAGTTGCGCCGCCGCACGACGAGCAGCAGCAGGCCGAAGCCCACCAGCGCGAGCGACACCAGCGGTACGCGGATGGGGAGCCGTCGGACGGCCACGGCCTCGATCGCCGGCAGCGGATCGGTGCGTAGCGCGTTCGTCCAGGCCAGGCGCGGTGCCTCCAGGGTCAGCCGCGCGTCCCGACTCACTTCCGGGTCGAGCACGCGACCACGCAATACGACGCCCGCGGGCAGACCGTCGAGCGCGACATCGACCCGCGTCGGAATGCGCTCGGTCGGATGCACCAGGACCAGGCCCACGGCCGCGTCTGCCAGCACCTCCACCACGGGGGTTTCCCGCAGGTAGACGCCCGCCGCATCCTGGGTCGTGAAGCCGGCACGGACCTCCCGGGGTTGCACGACCGCGTCGTCCAGGCGCGTGGCGACGCGCGCATCCACCCCCTGGCGCACGGACTCCAGCCAGGCCTGCTGCGCGGCCACCGGCAGCGTCGCGTCGGCTCGGGGGAGGCCCAGCCAGCGTTCGAGTGCGTCGGCGCGCGCGTGGACCTCCACCCGGGTCTCGAACACCCCGATGTCGAGGAACACATCCACCCCCTCGACGGCACGCGTCGGCGCCCGCGCGCGGCCCCCGTCCTCCGGTGCGACCAGGGCCATCGGTGCGATGGGTGCGGCGCCCGCCTCGACCAGGAGCGGCGCGGGTTGCTCGAGGGCAGCGCCCAAGGCGAGCGCGGCAGCCAGCACGCCCCCCACCCCGGCCAGGGCGCGGCGGCGCAGGCGCTCCGGCAGGCGGCCGAGCAAGAGGACCGCCAGCGCGGCGACAAGCAGGTGCGCCCCATCGCAGCCGAGCGCGGCGGCG
>JARGNS010000103.1 GCA_029213105.1 Planctomycetota bacterium | reverse complement strand
CTCGGTGCCGGCCTCGAGTGGGGCATCAACCTCAAGCGCACCGACCGCTACCTGCTGTCCTTCGAAATGGGCGTCCACTACCAGGACTTCTACGACGAGTTCCTGGACAAGGGCAACGTCCCCGGCAGCGTCGGCGACAACAACCAAGCCGGCAAGTCGAACGGCATCCGCATCGGCCTGCGCTGGCGATTCGCGCCCTGCTGCAAGTGGCATCCCACGCTGCGTGCGGGCATCGCCTGGCAGAGCTACACCGGCGGGCCCGAGGCCCTGGAGCTGGCCGAGATCGACAGCAAGGGCGACTACCTGGGTGCCTACGTCGGTGCGGGCTTGGAGTGGGACATCAACGCCCGCTGGAGCACCGGCCCCGAAGTCGCCGTGTTCTACGGTGTCGACCCCGAGTCGGGTGACACGGCCCTGGCGCCCACGCTCTACTGGCACATCAACTACAAGTTCTAGAGCGACACGGCCCGTACGACCGCCCCGCCGCGAGCTCAGGCCAGGTAGCCGAGGGCCTCGAGCTTCACGAGGATCTTCTGTGCCGCAAGATCCGGCGAGAGCTCCGTCGTATCGATGCGCATGTCGGGCGCCTCGGGCGCCTCATACGGATCGCTGATCCCCGTGAACTCCTGGATCAGCCCGGCACGGGCCTTGGCGTAGAGCCCCTTGCGGTCGCGAGCCTCGCAGACCGCAAGCGGCGTCGAGACGTGCACCTCGAGGAACCCGCCCAGCGGCTCGATCATCGCGCGCACGTCGGCGCGCGTCTCAGCGTAGGGCGCAATCGGCGCGCAGATGGCGATGCCGCGGTTCTTCGTGATCTCCGACGCAACCCAGCCGATGCGCCGGATGTTGATGTCGCGGTGTTCCTTGGAGAAGCCCAGCTCGCTGGACAGGTTCTTGCGAACGATGTCACCGTCCAGCAGCGTGACGTGGCGCGTGCCGAATTCCATGAGCTTGACGCGCAGGGCGTTGGCGATCGTCGACTTGCCCGACCCCGACAACCCCGTGAAGAACACCGTGAAGCCTCGCTGATGCAGCGGCGGATTCAGCACCCGTAGCTCCCGGACGATTTCCGGCCAGGAGAACCAGCTGGGGATCTCCACCCCCATCTGGAGTCGGCGCCGGAACTCGCTTCCGGAGAGCGAGAGGATCGTGTGCTCGGGCTTGGCGTCACTGCGCGGCAGGTACTGCCCCAGGTCCTCGACGTAGACCATTTCCTCGAACGGCACCATGCTGATGTCCAGCTCGGCCTCGTGCTCGCGGTAGAGCTCCTGGGCCTCGTAGGGCCCATACCAGGCGCCCCCATCCGGCTTCGTCGAAGGACCTGCGTGATCGCGACCGACGATGAAATGCGTGCAGCCGTGGTTCTTGCGGATGATCGCGTGCCACAGCGCTTCGCGCGGTCCGGCGATGCGCATGGCGAGTCCGAGCAGGCTCAACTGGGTGGTCTGGTCCGGGTAGTGCGCGAGGATGTGCTCGTAGCAGCGGACCCGGGTGAAGTGATCCAGGTCCCCGTCCTTCGTCGGGCCCGAAACCGGGTGCAGCAGCAAGTTCGCCTCCTGCGAGGTGGCGGCCCGATGCGTGAGTTCATGATGCGCGCGGTGCATCGGGTTGCGCGTCTGGAACGCCACGACCCGCCGCCAACCGAGCTTCTCGAAGCGGTCCCTCAGTTCCCGCGGGGAGTTCCGAAGCAGCTTGAAGTCGTAGTGCGTCGGCGCTTCGACCCCACGGACCCGACCGCCGAGGTACCAGGGGTTCCGTCGCCCGAGCAGCTTGACGCCGTCGTGCGCCGGATCGTCGGTGCCGTACACGTGGCGCGCCTCGTGGCCGAAGTCGGCCTCCCACGCATCCTCGACCTCGAGAACGGCGACCAGCACCCCCTCGGGATCACGCAGCGCAAGTCGCGCCCCCACCGGTGCCGCCTGCGCGGTGGCCTCGTCGACATCCAGGGTGATGGGGATCGGCCACAGCACGCCGGAGGCCAGCCGCATCGACTCGAGCACCGGCTCGTAGTCGGCCCGCGTCAAGAAGCCCTGCAGGGGCGAGAACGCCCCGTTCATGAGCAGTTCGAGATCGCAGAGCTGCCGGGGCCCCAGGTCCCAACTCGGAAGCGTCCCCGCTTCGGCCTTCAGGGCCTCCACGTCCTGCGACGACGCCTGAAGATCGACGAGGTGACCTCCGTGAGGCTCCTTGTATGCACCCATGGGTCCGTAGCCTCCGTGCGCGTCCGTGTTCCAGCAAGTGCAGCAGGCGCTGCGGCGCCGCGCGGGAGATCCCGCGCGGCTCCAGGGCCTCGCCGAGGCCGTTGGGGTTGCGATCCGGAGCGGACTACGCCTTGGCGGCGAGAGCCTCGGCCATGGTCGAGCCCAGGTCGGCCGGGCTCTCTGCGACGGCGATGCCGGCGGCGCGCATGGCTTCCATCTTCTCGGCGGCGGTGCCCTTGCCGCCCGCGATGATCGCGCCGGCGTGGCCCATGCGCTTGCCGGGCGGCGCCGTGCGACCCGCGACGAAACCGACGACCGGCTTCGTGACGTGGTCCTTCACGAACTGCGACGCCTCTTCCTCGGCCGTGCCACCGATCTCGCCCATCATCAAGATGGCCTCGGTGCCGTCGTCCTCCTGGAACATGGCCAGCGTGTCGATGTGCGTCGTGCCGATGACCGGGTCACCGCCGATGCCCACGCACGTGGACTGGCCCAGGCCCAGCTCGCTGAGCTGCCAGACGGCCTCGTACGTCAACGTACCGGAGCGCGAGACCACGCCGATCTTGCCGGGCGTGTGGATGAAGCCCGGCATGATGCCGACCTTGCAGTTCTCGCCGGGGCTGATGACGCCGGGGCAGTTCGGGCCGATCATGCGGGCGCCCGCGGCCGTGACGCTGCGCGTCATGCGCGCCTCGTCCAGCGCCGGGATGCCCTCGGTGATGCAGACGATCAGCTGGATGCCGGCCTCGGCGGCCTCTTCGACGGCGTCGGCCGCGAAGGCGGCCGGCACGAAGATCATCGTGGCGTTGGCGCCCGTCTTCTCGCGCGCCTCGCTCACCGTGTCGTAGACCGGAATGCCTTCGACGTCCACCCCACTGCGGCCGGGCGTGCAGCCCGCCACGACGTTCGTGCCGTACTCACGGCAGGCCAACGTGTGCATGCGGCCGTACTCACCCGTGATGCCCTGGGTGATCAGTCGCGTGTCCTTGCCAACGAGAATGCTCACGACACCGCCTCCACGATCTTCGACGCCGCGTCGCGCATGTCCGTGGCTGCCGTGATCGACAGTCCGGACTCCGCGAGGATCTTGCGGCCCTCTTCCATGTTGGTGCCGTGCAAGCGCACGACGAGCGGGCACTCGAGGCCCAGCGCCTTGGTCGCATCGACCACACCCTGCGCGACGATGTCGCAGCGCATGATGCCGCCGAAGATGTTGACCAGGATGCCCTTCACGGCCGGATCATCGAGGATGATCTTGAAGGCCGTGGTGACCTGCTCGGTGGAGGCGCTGCCGCCCACATCGAGGAAGTTGGCCGGCTCGCCGCCGTGCAGCTTGATGATGTCCATCGTCGCCATGGCGAGTCCGGCGCCGTTCACGAGGCAGCCGATGTTGCCGTCGAGGTTGACGTAGCTGAGGCCGGCCTCCTTGGCACGGACCTCCGTCGGATCCTCTTCGTGGACGTCGCGCAGCTCGACCAGGTCCTTGTGGCGGAAGAGCGCGCTGTCATCCAGCACGACCTTGCCGTCGAGGCAGATCACGCGCTCGTCGGTCGTCGTGACCAGCGGGTTCACCTCGACCATCGAGGCGTCGTCCTCGAGGAACACCTTGCAGAGCGCCTGGAGCGTCGCGGCGAACTTGCGCGCCAGGGGCTTCGGGACGCCGAGCGCATAGGTGATGCGGCGGGCGCGGAAGGCGGCCAGCCCCGTCACCGGGTCCACGACCTCGGTCAGGATCGCGTCGGGGTTCTCCTCGGCGACCTCCTCGATCTCCGTGCCGCCCTCGGCCGAAGCCATGAGCACCGGCAGCTCGAGCTGGCGATCGAGGGTGATCGCGACGTAGTACTCCTTGTCGATCGGCAGGCCCTCTTCGACCAGCAGGGTGCGGACGACGGTGCCGTCCGGACCGTTCTGCTTGGTGATGAGGGGCTTGCCGAGAATCGACTCGGCGGCCTCGACGGCCTCGTCGGCCGAGCGGACAAGCTTGACGCCCCCCGCCTTGCCGCGGCCACCCGCGTGGATCTGGGCCTTGACGACAGCAAGGTCGCCCTCGAGCTCGTCGTAGGCCGCGCGGACCTCCTCGAGCGAGGTCGCGACGATGCCGCGGGGGGTGGGCAGGCCGAACGCGCGGAAGCGCCCCTTCGCCTGGTACTCGTGCAACTTCACGGAATGGGCCTCCTGGCAGTCGTGCGGCGGGCAGGGTACCCCCCGCGCCGACAGCCGTCCTCGCTTGGCGCACCCGTTTCAGGAAGGCGGCCCGCAGATCCCCCCCGGGGGGCCTCACGGACCGGCCTGCCCCGGAGCGCGCATCAGCCCGGGGGCTTGGCGCCACGCAGAAGGCTCTCCAGCGAGATCGACTCGAGCGTGGCGGCGACCTGCTCGTCCAACTGGGCCACCACGGGATGGAGCAGGCAGTGTGGGCCCTGTCCCGAGTCGTCTCCGGCGGCCATCAGGAGGCAGAGATAGCCCTCGACGCGCGGCCCTTCGAAGAGCTCGACCACGTCGTAGAGGGTGATCTCGCCGGGGTCCTTGGCGAGCGCATAGCCCCCAAGCACACCACGCGTGGTGCGCGCCAACCCGGCGCGCGTGAGTTGCTGCAGGACCTTGGAGAGGTGGTGCACGCTGACATGAAAACGCTCGGCCAATGCGCTCGTGGCCAAGCGCTCGTCGGGCACGCGGGCCAACTCCATCATCGCGTACAGGCCGATCATGGTGTTCTTCTGGAACTTGAGCATGCGAAGAGTCTAGCGCCCCCCGCGGCCAACGCCCGTATCGCACGCACGCCGCCGGTCCCTACGGCGCCGGCATGAGGCTTGCCAGCCCCATCCCTTGGGGCAGATGCCGAGAGGGCGCGGCGCATCACCCACGACCAGGAGACATACGCGGACTCGGCGACCGGTGCAGCCGGATGCGCCTTGGACCTAGCGGCCGTCGCGCGCGCCGCCCGCGTGGGCACCGGTGACCGCCACCGGAGGCGTGAGGCCCCGGGTCGCGCGCTTGAGGTAGAGCAGGGCGAAGCACGTATCGAGCACGTCCTTGGGGTCGTGCGTCGAGTCCGTCTTCCAGAAGACGCCGTCCTTCTCGTTCTTGCGGCCCTTCACGTCGGGCACGTTCACGCGCTTGGGCTTCTGGAGCTTGAGCAGCTCCTTGGCGCCGGCGGGATACCACATGCGCTTGCCGATCAAGCGCTTGCCGATGATGTCCATCGTGCGCTCGACGCAGTACAGGTAGTAGACGTGGTAGCCGTAGCGGGTCTTCGGGTTGCGGAACGAAGACCAGTTCTTGTCGAGCCAGGCCAGCCCATCGAAGATCGACGTGTCGAGCTTCTTCAGCTCGCCAGACGCCAACATCTTCTTCCGCATCTTCTTGTCCTTCGCCAGCATCTCGCGGCAGATCAGGACGTTGGCGATGCCGCAGGCGGTCATCGAGCCGGTGGCGACCCCTTCCGAGCCATGCGGGCTGCCCTTGATGTAGGCAAAGCCGCGAGCCTTGTCCTTGGGCTTGCCGCCGTAGCGCTCCGAGACGAAGCCCGGCACGTGGCGCTCCACCTCGGGGCCGTCCTCATCCTGCTGCTTGAGCGTGAACTCGAGGATGTCGCTCCACACCTCGACCGGCACCTTGATGCCGAAGCGCTGGGCGCTGAAGAGCGCCAGGGCCGCGAGCTGCGTACTGGAGAGGTCCTGGTTGCCGTGCGGCGGGGTCTTGTTGCCGGTGCGGGTCCAGCCGCCGGAGCCGCCGGTGCGCGTCACGGTCGGGACGTTGTAGCGCCAGCCGATGCGCTCGTCGCGCGGCGCACCGTCCACGGGCATGCCGCGGCGTTCGATGAGGGCATTGACCATGTCGGTCAGCCACTCGCGATCGTCGCGGTCGCGGATCTTGAGCTTGCCCTTGCGCTTGGCCGCCTTGCTGCCGGACGTCTTCTTGAAGGCGTCGTACTTGGCGGTCAGCGCGAGGATCATGGCGGAGAGCTCGTAGGAGCTGCCGGCCTCGGTGTGGTCCCAGGTGGAGCCGCGGCCGTTGAAGTAGTCGTACTTCTCGGTGATGCGGTGCTTCTCGCGCAGCCAGGCCAGGCCCTTCTTGACGACCTCGTGCTTGGGGCTGACGCCGCACTTCAGGAGCGTGTAGACCGCGAGCGCCGTGGCGCCGGCGGGGTGGCCGTAGCCCGGCCCCGTGCCGCCGCCGTAGAGCGTGGGCGAGTTGATGCGGCCGTAGTGGACGAACTCGTTCTTGCGATCCGAGAAGCGATCCGGCTTGGCGAGCAGCCAGTTCACGCCCTGCTCGATGGCCTTGTTGACCTGCTCGCTGAAGGGCACGTGCTTGTCGCCGAGGTCGTCGCCCTCCTCGGTGCCGTCGCCCTTCTTCTCGTCCCCCTCGGGCTCTTCGGCGAAAGCGCTCGCAAGCCACGGTCGGGCAGGGCCGTCGTCGTGGCCTCCCGGGCCGGAGGGCGAGCCCGCCACGAAGGCGAGCAGCAGCAGGACGAGGGCAGGCGCCAGGGACGCCAAGGGACGGGAAACGCGCATGCGGGCCTCACGGGGGGTCGGCCCGCATTGTAGGGGCAGAGCGCCGAGGCGGAATGCCCCCGGCGGGTGCCGGCCGATTCGCGCGGGCCCTACGGGACGGCAGCCCCTACTGCAGGGCCGCGGCCAGGGCCGGCAGGGTGGCGTCATAGCGGTAGTTCAGGCTGCGATGGCCGTCATCGAACTCCACGTACTCGTGCGGCACGCCGTGGTCGTCCAGGCGCGCCTTGAGGATCCGCGCGCCATGGTGCAGGTTCCACTCGTCGCGCGCCCCGCACTCGACCCACAGCAGGCGCAGGCTCTTGAGCGCCTCGACGCGCCCGGCCACGAGCTCGACCGGATCACGCAGCTTCCAACGCGCGAAGACGTCCTCGCGGCGCTCGCCGGTGGCCTCGTCGAAGGGCAGATCGAAGCCGTGGGGACTGGCCTCGTTCGCGCCGTAGAAGTGCGCCATGGCCACGATGTTGAGCGTGTGGAAGAGGCGCTCCGGGAACTTGGGGTGATCGTGCAGCGTGGCCAGGAAGGCGTCCAGCCCCCCGGCAGAGCGCAGGCCGTCCGCCGCCCGCGGGAAGTCCGCCCCGTAGCAGTACTCGAAGTACGCATCCCCGCTGTGGCTCGCCGCCCCCGCGAAGGTGTCGGCATGCTCGAGGGCCATCATCAGGGCGCCGTAGCCCCCACTCGACTTGCCGAAGACCCCGCGGTGCGCCCGCCCGGGCCGCACGCGGAAACTGGACTCGGCCCACGGCACCAGCTCCTGCACGATGTGGGAGGCCCACGGCCCCACCGCGGTGGAGTCCACGTACTGGTTGCCCCCCAGCCGCGTCATCGCGTCGACCATGACGCCCACGACCGGGGGCATGCCCTCGGCGCCGATCACCCGATCCAGGCGCGCCGGGAGGTTCTCCTGGTACCAGTCGTAGTTGAGGAACGACGCCGCCGTCCCGGTGAAGCCCGCCAGGGCGTAGAGGACCGGATAGTCCCCCTCCCCCGCGTCGTAGCCCCCCGGCAGGTAGACCGGCACGCGGCGCATGGCGGGGTCCCCGAGGGGGTTGCCCGCCAACAGCGTGCTCTGGAACTCGTGGATCTCGACACGTCCGCCCATCGGCTTCCTCCCGGTACCGCTCGATCGTCGCTAGGTTTGTACCCGTGAACCTGCGCCAGATCCTCCTCGCACTCCTGCTGACCGGCGCCAGCTTCGCCGTGCTCTGGCTCGTGATGGGTTCGGAGCGCACCGTCCCGCTCATCGAGATCGAGGAGACGCCCCGCGTGGCGGTGGCTCCGGCGGACGACTCCAAGTCCCTCGTCCTGACGGGCCTGGCCGGTCGCGTGCAGGGCTCCGGCAACGACCTGCGCAAGGCGCGCAACGAGCTGGCCCGCAAGCACCGGCACGGCATCAGCCAGTGGAAGGCCGGCCGCCTGACGCTGCGCGAGGTCGAGCGGATCGAGCAGTTGCTGTGGGTCGCCCGGTTCAAGGTGGGCGAGATCGACGAGCCCACGCTGCACCGGCAGTTGGCGGAGTTGTTCTCCCGCGAGCACCGGCGCCTCCAGATCCTGCAGGACCGCGGCCTGGCCGGACCCGATGAGGTCGAGCGCGCCGCGCTCTACGTCGCGCGCGAGCAGCACCTCGCCGGCGAGCGGGTGACCGACGCGCAGGGGCGGACGTACGAGCAGATGCGCCGGGCCTACCTGGAGCGCATGCACACGCACTACACCGCGCTCATCGAGGGCGGCCTCGGCCATCGCGAGCAGATGAAGCTCGACCTCCTCCAGCTTGCGGAAGAGTTCCCGCCCACCAAGTGAGCGCGTGGTCGAGAGCGCGGCAAGGCCGCGCTCCCCGTGGGCTGAAGCTAGCGGCTGTAGGCCCGCCACAGCCAATGGTCGGTCTGGTAGCCGAGCGTGCCGCCCAGCTCGATCATGTCGTCGCGACGCAAGGTGTCGTCGCCGCGCCCATGCGCCGCATCGCCCGTCGCCACCACGCGGAGCTGCACGGGATAGCGCACGTCGCGCGTCTTCGCCATGCGTACGCGCAACACCTTGCGCGCCGTCACCGTCAGCCCGGGGCCGATCTGCACGCGCGGGTTCGTCATCGCACTCGCCGCCCCCTTGTTGCCGAGGAAGCGCATGACGACCAGGTGGTCGTCGCCGACCTTGCGGTCCTGGCGCTGCACCGTGCCGACCTTCGCGTTGAGGGTCAGCATCGTGCTGAAGTACTCCTTGCTCGCGTAGACATCGACGACGTCCCCAAGCACCCACTGCGCGTTGCGCGCCGAGAGCCAGTGGTCGACGCCGCCCAGGTCCTCCTTGCGAAGATCGACGGCGCCGCGACGCGGGCGCTTGGCCCGCGGCCCGCGATAGGACTGCTGCGCCACGGGCCGATCCCCGACGGGAGCCTTCGCGGCCGGCCGGGGCTCCCCCGTGGCGTTGCTGCCGGTGCTGGCCGCGCGCACGCCGCTCGGCTGCACCTCGGGTTCGACCGTCGCCGCGGCCGTGCCCCCCGGCACGCCGCACGGGTCACGGCCGGCGGGATCGGTTTCCCAGCCGCCCTTGAGGCGCGAGCCCGAGCACGCGGTGAGCACCAGCAGCATCAGGGCGGGCAGGACGGTGGACAGCAGGGGGCATCCGGACGAGCGCATGCCTCAAGGCTAGCGCCGGCCCTGCGCCCCCCTACGCCCAAAGCGGCGCGCCTTCACGGAGGCGTCATGCTCCGGCTCAAGCCCCCTGGAGGCGGGCCAGGTGATGCTTGACCCAGCGGCCGAGCACGTCGGCCTCGAGGTTCACGGCGTCGCCGACGGCCTTCGCCCCCAGCCCCGTCACCGCGAGCGTGTGCGGGATGAGGTAGATGCGGAAGCGCTCCTCGCCGTCCTCCTCGAAGACCTCCCCCACCGTCAG
>JARGNS010000102.1 GCA_029213105.1 Planctomycetota bacterium | reverse complement strand
TACCGGGTGAACCTCCCCGGGGCCGGTGTCCCGGCGGGGATGCTCGCGACCACCGGCAACGTGCCGCTGGACGTGCCCTTGGCAGCCGGCGCCACGGTGGACGGTGCCGACTTCGGCTTCCAGTTCGCCGGCTCGATCGGCGACCGGGTGTGGAACGACCTCGACACCGACGGCATCCAGGATGCGGGGGAACCGGGGCTTCCCGGCGTCCAGGTGCGCCTCTACGCCGCGGGGCCGGACGGCCTGCTGGGCACGGCCGATGATGTCGACCTGGGTACGCAGACCACGACCGCGCTCGGGGCATACGCCTTCGGGGTCCTTCCCGCAGGCCTCTACCGCGTGGACGTCATCGAGGCGACGCTTCCGGCGGGCATGACGTTGATCGGCGGCCCGGAGCCGCGCGACGTGACGCTTGCCGCGGGGCAGGACCTGGACGATGCCGACTTCGGCTACGCCAGCGGGCAGTTCGTGATCGGGGACGACATCTTCAGCGACTCCGATCGGGACGGCCTGTTCGATCCGCTGTTCGGCGAGGCGCCGGTACCCGGCGTGCGTGTGACCCTGCGTGACGCGTCGGGGGCGGTGTTCGCGACGACGACGACGGACGGCAATGGCGAGTACCGCTTCACGGTCCCTGCGGGGGTCTACACCGTCGTGGTGGACGCCTCGAACTTCGCGCCCGGGGGGGCCCTGGAGGGCCTGGAATCCACGGGCAGCGTGTCGTCGCAGTCCGCGAACATCAATGCGGACAACTTCGATCTCGACTTCGGCTACGTGAACGCCGCCACGGGGACGCGTGCTGTCTGCCAGTGGTGGTCCGCCAACACGGCCAGCTGGCCGCTGCAGACCGTCGTGGTGGGGGGGCAGGCGCTCAACCAGACGCAGATGCTCGCGCTGCTCAACCAGGGCAACCTGCTCGCGGCCGCCTCGTTCGCGCGCACGGCAGGTCGGGCGGCAGCGCAACAGGACATGAGCGTGCTCGTGGCGTGGGCCCAGATCGGCGTCAAGTTGAACGTGGGCAGCGGCAACAACTACGCGAGCCTCGAGGCCACGATCCTGGCGGCCGATGCGTGGCTGGCCCGGGTCGGCATCGGCTCGGGCATCGCCGCAGGACACCCGGAACATGCCGAGGGCAACCGGCTCTATCGCGCGCTCTCGGCCTGGAACTCCGGCAACTAGCACCTGCAGGCCGACATCGCCGTTCGTCCCTGGGCTGCGGGGAGGTACCATCCGCCGACGAGGAGGAGGACTACCCCGTGACGATCATCGTGCGCAGCCTGGTCGGTGGCGAGATGGAGCGCAAGACAGGCGCCGACGCCATGCGTGCGGCCTTGGCCATCGACCGTCCCGACTGGGTGTCGTTGATCGAGCCGACGGACGAGGACGTGGCCGCGGTCTGCGCCATCCTCGACCTGCACCCCCTGGCGGTGCGCGATGCCCTCAACGAAGACCAGCCGCCCAAGCTCGAGGTCTACGGCGAGCATCTGTTCTTCATCGTCCAGACGCCCGTCAAGAAGGCCCACACCCAGACGCGGAAGATCGCCGTGTTCCTGGCGGACAAGTGGATCGTCACCATGCAGCGGACCGAGTCGGACGCCATGGACCAGATCGCGGCGCGTGTCGAGGCGGCACCGGAGCACCTTCTGACCAGCCCCGATGCCCTGGCGCACGTGGTGATCGACCACATGACGGGCGGGTTCGAAGGACTCACGGCCGACGTCCTCGAGGAGATGACCCAGCTCGAGGATCTCGTGATGGGGAACCCGGATCCCTCCAGCATGGAGGCGATCCTCCACATGCGGCGGCGCGTGATCGGACTGCTGCGGGTGACGCGCGGTCAGCGGGATGTATGCGCCTCGCTGTGTCGTCTGCAGCACCCCGCCATCGGGCAGGACGTGGTGCCGTACCTGCGCGATGTCTACGACCACATCCTGCGCGTGTTCGAACTCCTGGAGTCCGCGCGCGAAGGGCTCTCGGTGACGCGCGACGCCTATCTGGCCGTCGTGAACAACCGCCTCAGCGAGATCATGCGGACCCTCACGATCATCGCCACCGTCATGATGCCGCTCTCGCTCATCGCAGGCATCTTCGGGATGAACTTCGATCCGCTGCCAGGTGCCGTGGGGGAGTACGGCTTCTGGATCTGCATGGGCTCCATGTTCACCGTCGCCCTGGGCATGCTCTGGTTCTTCCGCCGCAAGGACTGGTTCTAGTCCCGAGCTCGCCCTCCCCGGAGGGCGTGGCGACATGGCCTCGAGGGCGGTCGAGACGGACTCCCAGTCCTCGTAGAGCGTCGAGAGCTCGGTCTTGCCCGTCTGCAGCTCGCTGAGGAGTGTCTCGGCCAAGCCGGGATCCGTCCCCGGGGCGTAGGCTCCCTCCAGGCGCTGCTCGAGGTCCTGGATTCGCGCTTCGAGCTTCGCGATGCGCTCTTCGAGATCGCGGTGGCGGTTGCGCAAGCGATTGTGCTCGCGCCGCCGCTCGCGCTCCTCCTCGAAGGCGTTGCGCTTGGCCTGCTTGCCCTCGGACTCGCCGCGCCGATCGCGCAGGGCGGTGTGGCGTCCGAACTCCCCGGCGTTCTCCTTCTTGTGCCACCACTCGGCGAAGCGCATCGGGTGGTCGATCAGGGTCTGGTCCTTCACCTCGACGACGCGATCCACGAGCTTGTCGAGGAAGTAGCGGTCGTGACTGATGACCAGCAGGGTGCCTTGGAAGTCGAGCAGCATCTCCTCGAGCTGCTCGCAGGCCTGGATGTCCAGGTGGTTGGTGGGCTCGTCGAGCATGAGGAAGTTGACGTCCTCGTGCACGAGGCGGGCGAGCTGCAGTCGGCTCTTCTCGCCGCCGGAGAGCGTGCCGATGGATCGGTCGAGGTCCTCGCGCGTGAAGAGGAAGCGGTGGAGCAACTCGACAGCTTCGTTGCGAGGCTTGCGCGTCGTGTTGATCGCCCAGTCCTCGAGGGTCTGGCCCTCGTCGAGCTCGTCGCGTAGCTGCCGGTAGTCGCCGACCTTCACGGCCTTGCCGAGACGCAGGGTCGGGTTCTCCCAGCCGCCGTGATCGAGGATCTGGTGCAGCAGCGTGGACTTGCCGCTGCCGTTGTTGCCGACGAGGCAGATGCGGTCGCCGTACTCGACCTCGAGATTGGCGCCGTCGAACAGGACGCGCTCGCCGTAGGCGAAGTGGAAGTCCTTGATCGTCAGGGCGATGCGCCCGTGGCGACCGCTGCCCTTGATGGCCGCGCCGAAGGTTCGCTCGTTCGTGTCCGGGCGCTCGACACGGTCCATCTGCTCGATGCGTCGCAGCATTGCCTTGGCGCGCTTGGCTTGACCGGGGTCGTCGTAGGCGGCGGCCATGTCTCGCAGGCGGCGGGCCTGGAACTCGATCCGGGCGATGAGGCGCTGCTGGGACTTGAACTGCCGTTCCTGGCGCGCGTCGGCCTCGGCCTTGAGCTGGGTGAACTCGGTGTAGTTCCCCGTCCACGGAACGACCTTCGAGCGGCGCAGCTCCCAGATCTCCTTGCAGACGGCGTCGAGCAGGTGCCGGTTGTGGCTGACCATCACGACCGCGGCCCGCGAGCGGCGGACCCAGTCGATGAACCACTCCACGCCTTCCATGTCGAGGTGGTTGGAGGGCTCGTCCAGCAGCAGCACATCGGGGTCACGCAAGACGGCCCGCGCCAGACCGATCACGTTGCGCTCGCCGCCCGAGAACCCTTCGATGGGCTGATGCCACGCACTCTCCGGGAGCCCCAGACTGCTCAAGACCGACTCGATGCGGCGATCGAGATCGTAGATGCCGGCCTGCTCCTGCTCTTGCTGGAGGTGCTCGTAGTCGCGCAGCAGTCGCCCGCGCAGGGTCTCGTCCGGCGTGGCGGCGATCTGCTCCTCGAGATCGTGCAGGCGCTGCTGAAGCGCCGAGGCATCGGCGAAGACGGCCTTCATCTCCTGGTGCACGGTGCGCCCGGGATCGAAGTGCAGTTCCTGCGCCTGGTAGGCGACGCGCAGGCGCGGCTGGTGGACGATGCTGCCCTCGGTCGGCTCCATCTGTTCGGCCAGGAGTCGGAGCAGGGTCGACTTGCCCGTGCCATTGCGGCCGATCAGACCGATGCGCGCACCGGGCTCGACCTCGGCGTTCACCCCGTCGAGCAGCAGAGGGCCGCCGAAGTGCATGCGGACGCCGTTGGCGGAGATCAGGGCCATGCGGGAAGCCTACCCGGGGCTCGCGGCACCGAAGAGCAGTACGACGGCGAGGGGGACGGTCCAAAGCACCAGGGCCGCGGCCAGCGCGGTCGCACGGCTGTGCTGCAGGAGCGGCAGCCGTCGCAGGCAGCCCCACAACGCCAGCGGGAGCGCCAGTCCCCAGGCACTGGCGGCGAAGAGCAGGGCCCCGTCTTGCGGACCGTCCACCAGATCCGGGGCCCAGCCGGCCGCCCACGTGATCAGCACCAGTGCTCGGACGATCACGGCCGCCAACATGGGCAGGGTCATGAGGGTCGCGATGAAGGCCGTGTGTCCCAGGTGGTCGAGGTTCCGGGGGGTGGGGAAGGCGGCGGCGGGCAGCGCGACGATGCCCCAGGCCAGCAGCAGGCCGCCGCCCAGCCACGGCTGGCCCCCGAGCAGCATCCAGGCGGCCACCGTCATCACGAAGGTCATCCATGCCGCGCAGAGCACGATGAACGTCCAGCGATAGCCCCGGTGCAGGTCGGGGTCGCAGGCGCACGTGACGGAGCGGGAGACGGGTGAGAGGATGCGACGGTTGTAGGCGACGGTCCGGTAGTCGGTGCGCCCAAGCCATGCGAGCGGACCACGCGCGAACAGCGGGGTCAGCCAGCCGAGGGAGCCACTGCGCATGAGCCACAGGATGCCGTCGTAGCCGCTCCGGATCTCGCCGCTGGCAGGCTCGATGACGGCCAGTTCGTTGTGGACGCCCGCCTCCGCCAGCCGCACGGCCTCGTCGCCCTCGAAGCTGTCTGCGGCGCGGCGTTCGGCGTCGCCGACAAGCCAGCGCTTCTCGGCCACGCGGCTGAACTGGGTGCACATCCGGCAGTCGCCGTCGTAGACGAGGATCTTGGGTGCCGCGCGCGTCTCCATGGGCATGTTGTACGCTCTACCCAGGCGAGTCGACCCGGTTTCGTCTCGGCGATGTGCCGGGTAGCTGGGGCCGGCGAAGGGCGTGGGGAGTCATTGTGCTCGAGTACGAGATCCTGGAGACCGTCGGCGTCGTGGTCGTGCGACCCGTCGAGCGGCTGAGTGCGGAGGACTTCGCTGCGCTGACAGCCGTCGTGGATCCGTACATCGAGCTTCGGGGGTCGCTGGCAGGCCTCTTGATCGAGGCCGAGTACTTCCCCGGCTGGACGGGCTTCGCCGGGTTCGTCTCCCACATCAAGTTCGTGCGGGCGCACCACGAGGCCATCGCCCGGATCGCGATTGCGACGGACTCCACCGTGGCGGGCTTCATGCCGCGCGTCGTGGATCACTTCGTCGGCGCGGAGGTCCGCGCGTTCCAGTATGCCGAGCGGGATATCGCGCTGGCCTGGCTGCAGGGCGGCGAGGTCTAGCTCCGCTCAAGGGACACGGACGTTCCCGAGGTCCCAGTCGGCGTAGTGCTCCCATCCGCGTGAGTCCGGCACCCGCGTCCACGTACCGGCGGGGGCCATGACGAGGACCGGGTCGTGTCCCGGGCGCTCGATCCGCAGGGCCTCGATGCCGTCGCGGGGCTCGTTGCCACTCGCGGAGAGCTTCCGTCCGAACGCCGTGTACGACGACGAGCTGGGGACGTCCAGCACGAGCTGGAAGACACCTGCCGCGTCGGTCGTCGTGCTCGGGCACAGGGACCCGGCAAACAGGGCGAGGGGGTCGGCGGGTTCGCCGCGCGCCTCCAGCTCGCGCCGCTGTTCCTCGTTGTGCTCGCGGTAGAAGGCCACGTGCTCGGCCTCGTTCCACGCCGCGCGCGGCAGGCTCATGAGCCACACGCCAGCCAGGGGCTCTCCGGTGCTCGCATCCAGCAGTCGGCCACGGACCGTGACCCGGTTGCTGCCTCAGCCGAGGCCTGCGGGCAGGAACGTCAGGGCGAGCAGGAAGAACACCACGACGGTGAGCAGCAGGCCCAGGAGGATCTTCCAGGCGCGCCCGGGTGGCGCGCGGCCCTGCAGGGGCGCGTTGTTTGCCAGGGCGGGTTCCAGCGGCTCCGGCCATTGCTGGGCCACGAAGTCGCTCATGCCTTCTTGAGCACCATGCCGAGGGTGTAGTCGTAGATGCCCAGGACGTTCTCCCAGCGGCGGATGGCGATGTCGGCGAGGAAGAGCAGCAGCAGCAGGATCAGGATCCACGGGGTCAAGTCGACGTAGCGCGCGTGGCTCGCCTCCATGGCGGCCAAGGCGGTGGCCGTGTCGCCGAGCATGGCGCCTCCCGTCGTGCGCGTGACCTGCCCCAGGCGGTCTTCGTCGACGCGCGCCGAGGCGGTCTCGCTCGATACGTTGTAGACCAGCCCAGCCGACACCAGATCGGAACCGGTGCGTGCGCGCACCAGATACACGCCGGGCTCCTTGGGGCGGAAGCGTCCCTCGTAGCGGCCCGGCCCCACCTGCTCGAGCTGGGTGCTACGGATGTTCTTCATGGCCGCGCCCAGGGCGCCCTGGGGGACGAAGTAGACGTCGGCATGCACGTCGGCCGCGTGCTTGAACGACGCCGCACTCTCGAAGACATCGACGACGATGCGCGCGCCGCGGGCGTCCCGGGTGAGGTGCACGTCCATGTTGCGGCCCTGGGGGTTGCGGGCCATCTCGCGTAGCACCTGGCCCCAGAACTGGCTGTAGCCGGGCCAGCCCGAGATCCAGAGCGCGGCCCAGCGCGACTTGCAGTCCGAGGTGAAGGCCGTGACCTTGCCGAGGCCGAAGCGCCAGTGGGCCAGCAGCGGATCGCCGAGATCGGTCACCAGCGGGACCTGGGTCGTCGCCTTGCGGATCGTCTTCACGTAGCCGAGCAGCTCAGGTGCCTTGGCGGCATCCCAGCCTGCGAGCATGGGATGCGACTCGACCTGCTGCGGTCGGAACGCCTGCTCGCGGATGAGCTTGCCGAGGTGCGTGGCGGCGTCCTGCGTGAAGATGCGCGGGATGTTCGAGGGGTCGCTCGTGGCGTAGTGCTTGCCGCCACCGGCCTGGGCGATGCGAGCCATCAGCTGATTGTCGGCGCCGGAGCCGACGCCCACCGTCGAGATCGTGATGTCCTCGCCGTGGGCTTGCTGGGCGAGTTGCTCGTAGCCACCACCTTGGGTGCGCCCGTCACTGAGCACGATCATGTGCTTCACGCGGGCGCTGATGGCCTTGAGCGATTCGTACGCCGCGCTCATGCCCGGGTAGATGTTCGTGCCGCCGCCCGCATTCAGCGTGGCGATGCGAGCCTGGATGTCGCCCTTCTTGCCGGCGCGCGTCATCGGGACGACCCAGTGCGCGCGGCTGTCGAAGGCCACGACACCGATGTGGTCCTTGCGCGAGAGCATCTCGGCCGTGGCGATCGCCGCCGACTTGCAGACTTCGATCTTCTGACCGCGCATGGAGCCCGAGCGGTCGATCACCAGGCAGAGTGCGGTGGAGTAGCGTTCCTCCTTGTCCGGAGGCTGCATGCGCACGGGGAGGATGTCCTCGATGGGGGTGCGGTAGTAGCCGCCGACACCGAAGCTGCGCAGGCCGCCGATCATGAGGAAGCCGCCGCCGAGTTGCTCCACGTAGTCGTGGATCAGGGTCATCGTGCGCTCGGAGAGCTGGAAGGCGGGCACGTCGCTGACGACGATGCCGTCGTAGGCGGCGAGTTCCTGCAGGCTCTGCGGGAAGGACTCCGGCGGGCGCTGGTGCAGCCGGATGCCCTCCTTGGCCATGGCGTCGGTCAGGTAGTGCGCCTCGCCGGCGTCACCCTCGATCAAGAGCAGCAGCGGCCGCCCGCGCACCTCGACCAGGCTCATGGCTTCGTTGTTCTCGGGGATGGCGTCGTCGGTGAGTCCCTCGATGCGCACGAGGTAGCGGTAGAGGTTGCGTTCCTCGGGCGTGCGCTGGAACACGGCCGTGGCCGCCTCCCCGCCCTTCAGGTCGAGGTCGCGGCTCTCGACCTCGACGCCGTTCTCGAAGAGTCGCAGCCGGGCCTTGGCCGTGACCGAGCTCTCGATCTCCGCGGTCAGGGCAATCGTGGCGCCTTCGTGGGAGCGGGCTCGACTCGAGCGCAGCCGTACGACACGCGCGTCGGGGCGGCTGGGGCCATGGACAGGTAGCGCGTCGATGACGATCCCCCGCAGGGCGGCTTCGCGCGCAGCGGAGAGCAGGTCGCCGCGGGTCTCGAGGCCGTCGCTCACCAGCACGAGCCGGCGTGCGGTCCCGGGCGGAAAGAGCCCGGAGGCCAGGGCCACGGCCGCTGCCAGATCCGTCTGGTGGCCGTCGCTCGTGGCCAGGTCGGCATCGAGGGTGACGGGGTCGTGGGAGGTGCCGACGGGCCGCAGCACGCGCGTACTCGCGCCCGCGGAGATGATGCCGACGCGCGTGCCCGAGGGCAGCTCCGCCAGCAGGCCGTTGGTGCGCGTCTGCGCGTCGGCCATGCCCTCCGCGCCGAGACTCTTGCTGTGGTCGAGTACGAAGATGACGGTCTCGTCCTTGGTCTCGAGTTCCCACGCCGGGGCGGCCAGCGCCAGCAGCACCAGCAGGACGCACAGGATCCGCACGACGAGCAGGGCGCGGCGCCGGCCCGGCGGCATGGGGTGCAGCGAGCGGCGCTGCGCCCAGAAGAGCAGCGCGGCCGCGGGCAGGATCCAGAGGAGTACGAGGGGGTTGGCCCAGTCCATGGGGTGCGCCTAGTAGACCGCGTAGCGGTGGAACAACCACGCTTCGAGGAGGAGGAGGGCGAGCATCAACCAGAGCAGCAGCGGACGCAGGTCACCGCGCAGGCCTCCGGCGGAGGCGACCTCCGCGCCCGCCGCGTCGTCGTCCGCGCGCGGATGAAGCAGGGACTCGTGCTTGGAGAGCAGCGACGCGCTGCCCTGCATGCTGCCGATGCGCCAGAGGCCCAGGCGGTCGAGTTCGTGGACGGCGCGCGGCGAGAGCGTCTCGAGCGCCGTGCCGTCGCCCCGCTCCCACACCAGCGGCTCGGTCCCCGACGTCTCGACCACGTGGCCGGTCCGCAGGTTGTGCCCTTGCCGTGCGGCCTCGTCGTCCTGGCCAAGCCAGAAGATGGCGTTGCCAAGCATCAGCGGGTACGAGGCCATCATGCCGAGCCGCTCGGAGCGGTCCGCCGCGAACGCCATGACCACGATCTTCTGGCCCTTGACCTCCCCGGCGGCGAGGAGCGGTCCCATGGCACCGGTCCAGAGCGGGGTCAGGGAGCCCTCCGCGTCGAGTACCGCCGTCTGGGTCACGGCGACCCGATCGCTGGCTACGCCGTAGAGCACGGGATGGGATTCATCGACGGCGCGCAACGTGTCCACCGGCAGTCCGGCGCCCTCGATGGGCGCGATGCGCACGGGGCCCAGCGCGCGCGGGGGCTTGATGACGAGCGCCGGCATCGTGGTCGGCCAGGTCTCGGGCAGCCAGCCATCGAAGATCACGACGTCGTGGCCGTCGCCCGCGGGATCGAAGGCCGCCGGAGTGGCGGCAT
>JARGNS010000101.1:246-9642 GCA_029213105.1 Planctomycetota bacterium | reverse complement strand
CGCTGACCGCCATAGACCTTCCGACCGCGGGTGAGCTTCGCGTACTGGACGGGGATCTTGCGTGTCCCCTTTGTGATGAACACGACGACCACCACGATCACCAGGAACAACACCAGCAAGGTGAACGGCAGGAAGCCGCCTTCCTGGGTCTGCACCAGGCGCACGATGGCCTCCGGCACACGGGCGATGATGCCCGCCATGATCAAGAGCGAGACGCCGTTGCCGACGCCATACTCGGTGATCTGCTCGCCGACCCACATCAGGAAGATCGTACCGGCCGTCAGGGTCAGGATCGCCGTGACGGCGAGCATGAACCCGGGCGGCAGCAGCGCACGACCGTCATCGGTGATCGGCTTGCTGTAGATGTTCGTGACCAGGATGATGGCCTGCAGCATCGCCAGCGGCACCGTCGCAAGACGAGTCCACTGGTTGATCTTGCGCTGGCCGGCAGCACCTTCCTTGGTGATCGCCTCCAGCGAGGGCACCACCTTCGTGAGAAGGCTGAAGATGATGCTCGAGCTGATGTACGGCATGATGCCGAGGCTGAACAGCGCGCAGGAGTACAGGCCGCCACCGGAGATGACGCTGAACAGCGCGGTGAAGGCGTTGCCCTCATCCGCACCACCCGCGAGCTCCTTGACCACGCTGAGGTCCACCCCGGGGATCGGGATGTTCCAACCCACGCGGTAGAGCAGCAGGAACCCGAGCGTGATGCCCAGGCGCCGGCGGATCTCGGGGACCCGGAAGAGATTGGCGATGTTGCCGATCACGCCTTAGGCCTCACTGTCCGGGGTGCGGTTCTTGCCGGCCGCACCTGACTTGCGCGTGAACTTCGGACGCATGACGGTCGACGTCGGGCTGACCTCGATCGAACCGCTCACGGCCTCGATCTTGGTACGCGCCCCGGCGCTGACGCCGTTCGCCTCGATCGTGAGCGCCTTGGTCAGGTCGCCGAAGCCGAGCACCTTGAGGTACTTGGCGCGCTTGGGCGCGAGGCCCACACGCTTCAGTTCATCGAGGGTGACCTTCGAGCCGGCCTCGAAGGCCCCCTCGAGATCACCCACGTTGACCACGTGCATGTCCACCTTGAAGCGGGCGTTCGTGAAGCCCTTCTTCGGCAGGCGGCGGTACAGCGGCATCTGACCACCTTCGAAGTGAAGGCGGAAGCTGGTGCCCGAGCGCTGGCCGGCACCCTTGTTGCCGCGCCCCGCGGTCGTACCCCAGCCCGAGCCCGGGCCGCGACCGACGCGGTGCTTCTTGCTGCGCTTGACCTTGATCTTCTTGACGTCGTCGAGATTCATTAGAGTTCGACTCCACGACGCGTAGCGATCTCGCGGCGCGTCTTCATGCTGGCGAGTCCGACGAGCGTGGCCTTGGCCAGGTTCATCGGGTTCTTGCTGCCGAGGGCCTTCGTGAGGACATCCTTCACGCCAGCGGCCTCGAGCACCTTGCGGACCGCAGCGCCGGCGATGATGCCGGTACCCGGGGCGGCCGGCATGATCTTCACGGTGCTGGAGCGGAAGCGCGCGACGACCGAGTGCGGGACCGTCGTGCCCTTGAGGTTGACCTTCTGGAGGTTCTTCTTGGCGTCGGTGATGCCCTTCTCGATGGAGGGCGGCACCTCGCGTGCCTTGCCGAAGCCGAGGCCGACGACACCGCGGCCGTCACCGACCACGACGAGCGCGCTGAAGCCGAAGCGGCGGCCGCCCTTCATGACCTTGGCCGTGCGGTTGATCTGCACGGTGTCCTCGATGAGGTCCAGGCCTTCGGGGTCGACGTAGTTGATCTCGTGACGCATCGTGGGTCCTTCCCGTCGCCTAGAACTTCACGCCGGCTTCGCGCACGGCGTCGGCCAGCGCCTTGACGCGGCCGTGATAGCGGTTCATGCCACGGTCGAATCCCGCCAACTCGACGTTCATCTCCTTGGCGAGGCGACCGAGTTCGGCGCCCACCTTCTTGGCCGCTTCGATGTTGCCGCCGTAGGGCAGCTTCAGCGAGACGGACGAGGCGGCGCAGAGGGTGCGGCCGTCGATATCGTCGATCATCTGGGCATAGATGTGCACGTTGGTGCGGTGCACGCTCAGGCGCGGGCGCTCCGTGTTCCCCTGGATCCGCTTGCGGACCCGGTTCGCACGATTGCGCTTGCGGCGCGTCATACGCTTCAAGGCATCCATGGACTACTTCTCCCCACCCACGAAGGACTTGCCGGCCTTCTGGGTGATCTGCTCGCCGAGGTAACGCACACCCTTGCCCTTGTAGGGCTCCGGCGGGCGTGCACGACGGGCACGAGCGGCGAACTCCCCCACCATCTGCTTGTCGCAACCCTGGACGACGATGAGCGTCTGACTCGGGCACTCGACCTTCAGACCCTTGGGGATGTCGACGAACACGGGGTGGCTGTAGCCACACATGAGCCGCAAGCGGCTCCCCTCGATCGTCGCGCTGTAGGAGACGCCGACCACTTCGAGACGCTTCTCGAAGCCCTTCTCGACGCCTTCCACCATGCCCTGCCCGAGCGAGCGGTAGAGACCGTGCAGCGACTTGCTGCGGGCCTCGTCGTTCTCTCGGCCGAAGCTGAGCTTGCCGTCTTCGACGGCAGCAGTGATCCCACCGGTGAGCTCACGCGTGAGCTCGCCCTTGGGGCCCTTGACCGTTACGACGTTGCCATCCACGGAGACTTCAACGCCTCCGGGGATCGCAACGGGGATGGATCCGATTCTAGACATCGTGCACCTTCTCCCGCGCTACCAGATCTCGCAAAGGACCTCACCGCCGATACCGGCGGTGCGGGCCTCCCGGTCAGACATGACCCCGCGGGACGTGCTGAGAACCGAGATGCCGAGGCCGTTGAGGACCTCCGGGATCTCGCGCACGCCGCGGTAGACACGGCAGCCGGGGCGAGAGACGCGACTGACCTTGCTGATCAGGGGCTCGCCATCGTGGTCGTACTTGAGCATGACCCGCAAGGCTGCATGTCCGCGTCGGTCCTGGATGTCCCGGACCCCGTGGATGTAGCCCTCGCGTTCGAGCACCCCTGCGACCGCCTTGTTCAAGCGGGACGCAATGATGTCGACCGTCTGCCGGTTGACCGCGAGGCCATTCCGGATACGGGTCAGCATGTCGGAAACTGTGTCGTTCATCGCCATGGTCGACCTCCTACCAGGATGCCTTGCGCATACCGGGGATCTCTCCACGGAGTGCCATGTCACGAAGACAGATACGGCAGATGCCGAACTTCTTGTACACAGCGCGCGGGCGTCCGCAGAACTGGCAGCGCGTGTAACCACGCGTGCTGAACTTCGGCGTCGCCTGGGACTTGATGATGAGGCACTTCTTAGCCAATGGAGGCCTCCTCACGACGGAAGGGGAAGTTGTATGCGCGCAGAAGAGCGATGCTGTGCTCGTCCGACTGACTACGCATGGTGAAAGTAATGTTCATGCCCTGCGGGTTCTCGAGAAGCTCACCGTCGACCTCGGGAAAGACGGACTGCTCTGCAAGGCCCACGCTGTAGTTGCCCCGGCCGTCGAGCTTGCGCTTCAAACCGCGGAAATCTCGAATACGAGGGGCAACGACGTTGACGAAGCGATCCAGGAACTCGTACATGCGTGCGCCACGGAGAGTGACGCGCGCACCGACGTACATGCCCTGGCGCAAGCGGAACTGGGCGATCGACTTGCGGGCGCGGGTGGACACGGCCTTCTGGCCGGAAACGCGCTCGAGAATGCCGAGGGCATGCTCGAGGAGCTTCTTGTTGTCCTTCGCACCGCCCACACCGCAGGAGAGACTGATCTTCTGCAGACGCGGGACAGCGAAGTCGTTCTCGATCCCCAGCTGCTCCTTGAGCTGCGGGCGGATCTCACTGAAGTACTGATCACGAAGCCGAGCCACGGTCAGTCCTCCTTCTTGCCGCCGGAGGCGGCCTTCTTGGTGGAAGCGCCGACCTCGGCGCCACTGCGCACACCCACCCGGACGCGCTGGCCGTCGATCTCGACGGTCTTCACGCGGGTCGGACGGTTGGTCTCGCTGTCCACGGGCATTACGTTGCTCATGTGCAGCGCAGCTTCGCGCCGGATGCGCCCGCCCTGCGGGTGCGCCTGGCTCTTGCGAAGGTGCTTGAATACGAGGTTCACGCCCTCGACGACGACACGGTTGCGCTCGACGAGCACGTCCAGGACGCGCCCACGCTTGCCCTTGTCATCACCACTGACGATGGCGACGATGTCGCCCTTGCGGATGCGCTTTGCCATCACACCACCTCCTGCGCGAGGTTCACGATCTTCGTGAACCCCTTGTGCCGAAGCTCGCGAGCGACGGCGCCGAAGACGCGCGTGCCCTTCGGGCTCTGGTCCTCGTTGATGAGGACAATGGCGTTGGAGTCGAAGCGGACGTAGGTGCCGTCCTTGCGACGACGCGGGAAGCGCGTGCGGACGACAACGCCGCGAACCACCGTGCCGGTCTTCACCGGGGACGAGGGGATCGCCTTGCGCACCGAGGCGACGACGATGTCGCCGATCTCGGCCGTCTGCTTGTTGCCGCGCCCCACCACCTTGATGGCGTGGCAGCGCTTCGCCCCGGAGTTGTCCGCGACATCGAGCCATGTACGTAGTTGAATCATGGCGTCCCCTAGGCGTTTTCAGCCAGGCTGTCCGAACGCACGACGCGCACGAGCCGCCAGCTCTTGGTCTTGCTCACGGGGCGGCTCGAGGTGATCTCGACCACGTCGCCCATGCGAGCCGTGTTGTTCTCGTCGTGCGCCTTGTAGCTGGTCGCACGGCGGATGTACTTGCCGTAGAGCGGGTGCTTGACCAGTCGCTCCTGGCGGACGGTGATCGTCTTGTCCATCTTGTCGGACACGACCTTGCCGGTGACAACCCGACGCATTCCTCGTTCGCTGGACATGACTACTTGCCCTTCCCGGCTTCGGCCTCGAGGGCCTTGTTGATCCCGAGCGAGCGCTCACGGAGCACGGTGTTGATCCGGGCGATGTCACGGCGATGCTTGCGCACCATGCCGCGATCGACCTTCTCTTCGCTCTGACCGCGGAAGCGGTGGTGGAAGATCTCTTCGCGCAGACGCACGACCTCCTGCTGGAGATCGACGGTCTCGCGACGACGAATGTCACGGGGTCGCATCTAGAGGCCCTCCCTCTTCACGAAGCGACAACGGATCGGCATCTTGTGCGCGACCTTGTTGAGCGCCTTGCGGGCTGTGGCCTCGTCTGCACCGCCACCGATCTCGTAGAGGATCGTGCCGGGCTTGACGACGGCCGCCCAGTAGTCCGGCTCACCCTTACCGGTACCCATTCGGGTCTCTTCCGGCGTCGAGCTGACCGACTTGTGCGGGAACATGCGGATGTACACGCGGGCATCGGGGGCACCACGGACGGCCGCGACACGACCCGTCTCGATGACGTTCGAGGCAATCCACCCCAACTCCATCGACTGCAGGCCGTAGTCGCCGAAGGCGACCTTGTTACCGCGGCTCGCCTTGCCCTTGATACGGCCGCGCTGCTGCTTGCGCCACTTGACGCGCTTGGGCATCAACATCTAGAGCGCCTCCGTGTTGGCCTTGGGCTCCGCCTTCGCGAGCGTGCCCAAGTAGATCCAGCACTTGACGCCGACCACACCGTAGGTGGTGCGAGCCATGGCGGTGCCATAGCTGATGTCGGCGCGCAGCGTGCTCAAGGGAATCGAGCCCTTGCTCTGCTGCTCCACGCGAGCGATCTCGGCGCCACCCAGGCGGCCGCCGATACGGATCTTCACGCCCTTGGCACCGCGCTCCATCGTCTGCTGCACGGCTCGCTTGAGCGTGCGGCGGTACGCGGCGCGCTTCATGAGCTGCTCGGCGACGTTCTGCGCGACGAGAGTCGCATCGAGCTCGGGGCGCGGGATCTCGACGATGTCGAGGCCCACACGGGTACCCGTGACCTTCTCGATGCGCTTCTTGAGCTCTTCGGCCTTCACACCCTTGCGACCGATCAGCACGCCCGGCTTCGCCGTGTGCACGATCACGCGCAGGGCGTCAGCCTTGCGCTCGATCTCGATCTTCGGGATGCCGGCGCCGTAGAACTCCTTGCGGATGAAGTCCCGGATGGCCCGGTCCTCCTTCAGGAGGCGGGCGAAATCCTTCTTCGGGGCGTACCAGCGCGACTGCCAGTCAAGGTAGACGCCGGTGCGGTAACCGACGGGATGCGTCTTCTGTCCCACGGTGCTAGTCCTCCACCTTCGCGGTAGCCGAGAGCGGCTCGGCGAGGATGATGCTGATGTGGCTCGTGCGCTTCAGGATCGGGAAGGCCCGACCCATGGCGCGCGGCTGCCAGCGGCGGCGGCCGTTGAGCAGGCCGGCGCCGTCGATGCGGGCATCGACGACCACGAGCGACTTGAGGTCGACATCGAGGTCGTTCGAGGCGTTGGCCAGGGCGCTCTTGAGCACCTTCTGGATCATGCCGGAGGCGCGGCGCGGCTCCCATTCCATGATCGAGATGGCGTCGTCGATCTGCTTGCCACGCACCAGGTCCATGACCGCACGCGCCTTGAAGGGGCTGATGCGGGCATTGCGGTGCGACGCGCGGAACGTCTTGCCGTACTGGGGCTGCTTCTTCTTGGCCATGACTGCTACTTCCCGCCGCTATGGCCGCGGAAGAGACGCGTGGGTGCGAACTCGCCGAGCTTGTGGCCGACCATGTCCTCCGTGACGTACACGCGGACGAAGGTCTTGCCGTTGTGGACCATGAAGGTGTGGCCAACGAACTCCGGCGCGATATCGCAGCGGCGCGACCACGTCTTGAGAACGTCCTTGCGGCCGTCGGACGCCATCTTCTCGACGCGCTCGTAGAGGCGCTCGTCGATATACGGGCCCTTTTTGAGACTGCGGCTCATCGTGAGCTCCTCTACTTACCGACCTGCTTGCCGCGCTTGCGGCCGCGGACGATGAAACGGGACGAGGTCTTGCGCTTCTGGCGCGTGTTTCCACCCTTGGAGGGCTTGCCCCACTTCGAGCGGGGATGACGGCCACCGGAGCGACGACCCTCACCACCACCCATCGGGTGGGCGACGGGGTTCATGGCCGAACCGCGAACGGTCGGGCGACGCCCCATGTGACGCTTGCGACCGGCCTTGCCGATCTTCATCAGGCTGTAGTCGACGTTGCCGACCTGGCCGATGGTCGCGCGGCAGCGGATGTGCACGCGGCGCATCTCACCGGAAGGCAGCGTCAGGAGAGCGAGGTCGCCCTCCTTGCCGCTGAGAATCGCGTAGCTACCCGCACTGCGAGCCATCTGCGCGCCACGGCCGGGCACCATCTCGATGGCGTGGACCCAGAGGCCCACCGGGATGTTGCCGAGCTCCATGTTGTTGCCGGGCTTCGGCTCGGCCGTCGGGCCGTTCATCACGACCTGACCGACCTTGACGTTGTGCGCGGCCAGGACGTAGCGCTTCTCTCCGTCCGCGTACACCAGGAGGTGGAGACGAGCGTTGCGGTTCGGGTCGTACTCGAGCGCGGTGATCTTGGCGGGGATCCCATCCTTGTCACGACGCTTGAAGTCGATGATGCGGTACAGACGCTTGGCGCCACCACCACGGTGACGGCACGTGATGCGACCGTTGTTGTTCCGACCACCGGACTTACGCAGCCCCTGCGTGAGCCGCTTCTCGGGCGGCTTCTTCGTGAGATCGCTCGTATCGATATACGAGAGACCTCTCTGTCCGTTGGTGACGGGCTTGACGCGACGAATCGCCATTGCCTTGCTCCTCGCTAGCTACACTTCTGGGGCTCGACCGATCTCGACGAGATCAATAGAACTCGATCGTGTCGCCCTCCTTGACCTTGACGACGGCCTTCTTCCAGTTGGGCGTAGCGCCTGAGCTCCGGCCTACGCGGCGGAACTTACCGATCATGTTCTGGGTGCGGACCCCGACGACGGAGACGTCGAAGAGGCGCTCGATGGCGTCCCGCACCTGGACCTTGTTGGCCGTGCGGAGCACCTGGAACGTGTACGAGTTCTCACGCTCGGCGATCCGGAGGGTCTTCTCCGTGATCAGCGGGCGGATGACGACTTCCTGGGGCGACTTGGTGCGCATTACTCGTCCCCTTCCGAGGCGGCCGCGGCGGCCGGCTGCTTGCTGTCGGCGTAGCTGATGCGCTCGACCAGGGCATCCATCGCGCCGTCGAGCAGCACGAGGTTGCGATGGAAGACCACGTCGTAGGCGGAGATCTCTGCAGCCGGCAGCGCACGAACGCGCTTGAGGTTGCGGACCGAAAGCCGGATATTCGTGTCGACGGGGCCCGCCGAGACGACCAAGGCGCTGCCCGCCGCCTCGAGAGCGGTGAGCGCGTTGACGGCTTCCTTGGTACTGGGGCTGGCGAGCGAAGCGCCCTGCCAGTGGGAGACCTGCCCGTCACGGAGCTTGCCAGCCAGAGCGATCTGGAGAGCACGCTTCAGGGACTTGCGAGGCATCGCGTAGCTGTGATCACGCGGGTGCGGACCGTGAGCGACACCACCACCGCGGAAGAGCGGGGCCTTGCGGTCGCCGTGGCGCGCGTTGCCCGTGTGCTTCTGCTTGGAGATCTTCTTGCCGGAGCCGCTGACAAAGCGACGCGACAGGGTGTTGACCGTGCCTTGGCGCTTGTTGGCTTCGTACATGATCACGGCGTCGCGGAGGACGACCGGGTTCATGCGCTCACCGAAGTTGAACGTGGCGTCGTCGACCTGGCTCTCGCCAACGGTCCCACCGCTGAATGTCTTGATGGTGGCCATGGTGTTTCTCGTGCCTCCCTACGCTCAGACCTTGATGCGGATGTCGACACCCGCGGGAAGGTTCAGCTTGGAGATGGAGTCGACCGTCTTCGGGCTGTAGTCCGAGATGAACAGGATCCGCTTGTGCGTACGGATCTCGAACTGCTCACGCGACTTCTTGTCGATGTGCGGCGAACGCAGGACCGTGTAGCGCTCGATGCGCGTCGGCAGCGGGATCGGCCCCTGTACGCGGGCGCCGGTACGCTTGGCCGTATCAACCAACTCGGCGGCACTCTTGTCGAGTGCCTCGTGGTCGTACGATTCCATGCGGATCTTGATGTTGCTCGGACTGCTCATGGACGGGTTGTCTTCCTGGGGCCACCGGCGTGAGACGGCAGCGCACCCCTGTGCGTACCGAATCGTCCTGTGGTCCCAAATGGACCTGCTCCCCCACCGTGGCCTCGACCGCCCGAAAGCGCCCGGCGACCTTGCCCGTGAAGGCACGTCCGCGGAGGTCTGCCCCCTCTCGGGAGCACGCAACGCGGATGTGGTGCGGAAGCCGGTGATGTTAGGGGTCGGCCGACAGAGGCCCGCAACGTTTCCGGGGGCTCGTCTCCCCAAAAAGCGGGGGAGCGCCGGGTGCAGGCCCGGTCGCGCCCGC
>JARGNS010000101.1:0-236 GCA_029213105.1 Planctomycetota bacterium | reverse complement strand
GTAGGGCCAGGCTGATTCACGGCCGGGTCCTGCTGCTCTCGGCCCTCTTGGCCTTCACGGCGGGCCCCGCGGCCCACGCCGAGGACGAGAAGAAGGCGCCCGAGCCCCTCTGGCGGGCGTGCTACCGGGCCGTGGACTGGTTCCACGCCGCCGAGGTGCCCGACTCGGAGGCGCGGCTGATCGAGATGGTGGGCCAGGGGCGCCTGGCCGCCTGGAGTCGTGAATGGATCCAGAAG
>JARGNS010000100.1 GCA_029213105.1 Planctomycetota bacterium | reverse complement strand
GGCCGGTCTGGATGTGCTGGCGGCCCACGAACTCGTAGACGCCGACCGAATTGCAGCGATCGGCTACTGCTACGGCGGCAGCGTCGCACTCGAGATGGCCTATGCCGCGCTCGGGCTGGAAGCGGCCGTCTGCTTCCATGGCTCGCTCCTGCCTCCCGAGGAACCCGTGGACAGCAAGATCGTGACGCCGATTCTCGTCTGCAACGGCGCCGCGGATCAATGGGTGGGCCCCGACGCCGTCAAGGCGTGGCAGGACGCGATGGACGCACGGGGCGCGACGTACGACTACCAGGCCTATCCGGACGCCGTGCACTCGTTCACCAATCCCGGTGCGGACGCGCGCGGGATGGACAACGTGGCCTACAACAAGGATGCCGACGAGCGGTCCTGGGATCACATGCGCGGCTTCCTCGAGAAGCACCTGCGCAGGTAGCGCCCTTGCGTGTCCCCCGCGGCCCCGACGATGGGGGCTCGGAGGAACGCGATGCCCGGTTGGATCGAAGGTTGGCTGGACTCGCTCCAGATCCTGTCCCTACACGACGCTCTTCCGATCTGGGGTGCTGGCCGCGGCCCTCTCGCAGGTGCTGCTTACACGCGTCCTCAAGCTGATCACGGCCCGGACGAAGACGGACATCGACGATCGGACGATCGCCGCCGTGCGCTGGCCGATCTTCTGGACCGTCCTCTGCGTGGCGCTCTACGTGATGCTGCGCACGCTGGAACCCGACGCGGCCGTCGCCGGCGGTGCGGACGACCATGCGGCCTACTGGCGCCGCGTGTTGCTGACGAATCGCATCATGCAGACGGTGCTGGCCGTGCTCTGGATGCGTGCGCTGATGAAGTGCAGCGATGCCGTGCTCGAAGTGCTCGCCAGGCGCGTGGACGACTTCGGCTGGATCGAGCCGCGCTCCCTCCCGCTCTACGAGATCGGCAGCAAGCTGCTGCTCGTCGGTGGTTCCATCTACGTGATCTTGCTTGTCTGGGAGGTCGACGTCACGGCGTGGCTGGCCTCGGCCGGCATCCTGGGCATCGCGATTGGATTCGCGGCGAAGGACACGCTCGCGAACCTCTTCGCGGGCATCTTCATCCTGACCGATGCGCCCTACAAGCTGGGGGACTTCATCGTGCTCGAGTCGGGCGAGCGCGGACGCGTGTCGGACATCGGCATCCGCTCGACGCGTATCGTCACGCGTGACGACATCGAAGTGACCATCCCCAACAGCGTCATGGCCAACTCGAAGATCGTGAACGAGTCGAGCGGGCCGCACGTGAAGCGGCGCCTACGCGTGGACATCGGCGTGGCGTATGGCGTTGACCTCGCCAAGGCGCGGACCGTCATGGAGGAGGCAGCGGCCGCGTGCGACCTGCTTGCGAAGGCGCCCAAGCCCAGCGTGCGCTTCCGTTCGTTCGGTGACTCGGCGCTCATGTTCCAGGTGCGCGGCTTCATCGATCAGCCCGTGCTGCACGGTCGCGCCGTGGATCAGGTGTGCACGCGCCTGTACGAGGGGCTGGCTGCGGCGGACATTGAGATCCCGTTCCCGCAGCGGGTCGTGCACATGCAGGCACCCGCGCCGTAGGGCGCGGGTCGCGCGGCCTACTTCGCGTCGCCGCCCTGCGCGCCACTTGACTTCGAGGGCGGCGGCTTCGTGATGACCCGGCACTCGCCGCCCGTGAGCGTGGCGAGCCGCTTCATGAAGCGCTTGATCTCCACGAGGTTGTCCTTGTGCAGCCCGTCGGACTGCAGGTCCTCGAGGGTGAGGGCGAAGGTATGCAGGACCACCCGGCGGAAGCGGTTCCAGCGGTTGACGCTCGCCAGGATGGCCTCGGGCACGATGGGCTCGCCATCCGTGGCCAGTCCGTCGGTGAGCAGGAAGATCGTGTCGACCTTCGGGTTCTGCGAGAAGGCCGTCTCCAGTGCGGCGTGCATGAACGTGCCGCCCTGGGGCTTCTCGAACATCTTGTCGACCCACTTGAGCGCGCTGGCCTTGGCCGCTGTGGAGGCGAGTACCTCCCCGCTCTTGCGCCACGACTTCACGTCATCCGAGAAGACGATGACGTTGAACAGGGTCTTCTCGTGCAGGCCCTCGATGGCCTGCGTGAGCTGGCGCTTGGCCACCCCGATGCGCGTCTTGTCGACCTCGGCCCCCCAGGGGAACGCCATGGAGCCCGACAGGTCGATAATGAACAGCAGGCGATCGGAGTGGGCCGTGACGCCGTAGTAGCTCGTCACACTGGACGACGGCGCCCGCTGGATGTCTTCCGGGAGTCCCTCGCGGACCTTCCACCAGCGCTTCCAGTCATCCGGATCCCAGCCCAGGTCGTGGCCGTGCATCTCCACGAGGGCTTCGTGCGCTACGGCGCGGGTGCGCACGTGCTCGTCTTTCAGGCGGTCGGCCAGGTTGTCGGTCAACTCGACCATGCTCGCGCGGCCCGCGCTCTCGGCCGCGGCCTCGGTCACCACGGGGTGGTCGTCGTGGAGCAGCTTGACGACCGTGGCGCGTACGAGCGTCTCCATCGTCTTCTGGCGGGCGATCGTCTCGGCGCAGGCCAGCCTCAGGCGCCAGTCCCCGAGCGCCGCGACCCGGATCAGGAAGCTCAGGTCGTCGGCATGGGCGATCGTGCCGATCGCACGCAGGGCGCCGTGCGCGAGGATGACCGTCCGCTCGCGGTCCTTGTGGGCCTCGAAGACCGCGCGCAGTCCGGGCCGCGCACGCACATCGCCGTGGATGCTCTGGGCATCGATCACGGCCTGCAGGACCGCGGGCTCCTTGATGGTGAGGGCGGTGGTCGCCAGCCACGTGAGGACCTCGTCGCCGGCCGCGAGGATGTAGGCCTGCGTGAGGGCCTGGGTGAGCAGCGGATCGCGTCGGCGGCTGACCATGTCGGCGAGCGCGCGGGCCTCGGTCACGTCGAGCTTGGGGCCCAGGGCCGTGAACGCCACGATGCGGTCGTCGATGCCCTTGGCCGCGCGTGCGATGCGCAGCAGGTGCTGGCGCGCTCGGGGGGTCTCGAGCTTCCCGAGGGCGCGTACGGCGTCCATGCGCTTCGAGAAGCTGGCGAAGTCCGTGAAGCGGACGTTGCTGGCGTAGCGCGCCTGCAGGGCGTCGGCTTCGGTTCGCGCCTTCGCGCGGTCGGCCGCGTCGTCGGCTTCACTCGCACCGGCCGGCACGAGGAACACGGCGACCACGATCAGGAGCGCGCACGCGAGCGAGGCGATCAGGTGGGGGATGGGGCGCTCGGCGTTCAACGGGGTCTCCCGGGAGGGTCGATCATACGCGAGAGGGTGAGCTTTACGGGGGTGTGACACCCCGATCGGCCTCGAGGGCAGGATGCGTTCGTGTCCCGTTCCTCTTCCCTGCGCCCGGCGGTCCTGCTGCTCCTCGTGGGGGGACTCGTGTTCGGACTGCTCGGTTGGCGTGTACTCGCCCAGCAGGAGGTGGAACGCGATCGGCGGCGCGCGCGCAACACCGGGCTGATCGTGTCGCGCGCGAAGGCGGTGGCGGATCTCCTCGCCGTGGCGCCGCGGGGCAGGCCCCTTGCCTCGTGGCAGGTGGAGCCCGCCGCGCCGGGGGGCGTCGTGTCCCCGGATGAGATCGTGTACTGGGAACGCTTGGAGCGCGCTGGCGGCCTGGAGCGGACGCCGGCGGTCGCCCTCGAACACTATGACGCGCTCTTGCACCCGGAGTTGCCGACGTGGGTCCAGGATGTGGCGGCGCTCCGTAGCGCGATCCTCCTCAATGGCGAGAAGCGTTTCGAGGAGTCGCGCCGCCGGCTGGCGCGCGCGGCCGAGGCGAGCCCGCTGCTCACGGACGCGAGCGGGCAGCGCGTGCGCCTGGCGGCGCTTCGCTTTCTCGTCCTGGACGGGCTGGCCCGCGGTGACGCCGGCGCCTTGCGCAGGCTTCTCGATGAAGCCCAGGATGGTGCGCGCGTGGCCGGCGGGGACGTCATCGGCCCGGCGCGTACGCTTGTCCAGCTCGCCGCCGACCTCGAGCGCATCGACTGGCAGCGGGTGGCGCCGGCGGACCGGCGGCGGGTGGAGGCGGCACGCGACACCGCACGGCGGGGCTTGCGCGTGCTGGCCGCCGTACCGGAAGCGGGCGTCGCCGTCCTCGACAAGCGCATCGCCTGGCACGGTGGGGATCGGGTCGCGCTCTTCGGGTTGGACGCGCTCGTGGATCCCCCCGTGCTCGGCGTCGAGCCGGGCTTCGAGCTTGCCTGGGTTGCTCCGACGGAGCGCGTGCCCGCCGGCGCCCTGCGTCTCGCCGCGCCCCTGGGCACCGTGGCGGTCGTTCCGGCCCGGCTGCGTCCCGAGAGCCGAAACCGTGCCTGGCTGGCGCTGGCCTTGGGGCTGGGCCTGCTGGCGTACGTGGTCGGAGCCGGCGTGGCGCTTGCGGGCTGGCGCCGCAGCCGGGCGGCCGCCGAGCCGCAGGCGCACTTCACGGCGGCCGTGAGCCACGAGATGAAGACGCCCCTCGCCTCCGTCCGCGCCATGGCGGAGTTGCTCGCCGACAGCGACGACCAGGACTCCGAGCGTGCGCGCCGCTACGGGGCGCGCATCGAGCGCGAGATGGTGCGTCTCGGCACGACGGTGCGCAACGTCCTCGACGCGGCCCACATCGAGCGCGGCACCCTGGTGGTGCATCCGGAGCCCACCGACCCCGTCGCCTTCCTCCTGCGGGTCGCGCGCAGTCTGCGTCCGGCCCTCGAGGGCCGTGGGTTCACCTTGGCACTCGATCTCGAGCCGGCGGAGGAGGCCGTGCCGATCGACGTGCCGGCCCTCGAGGGGGTGCTGCACAACCTGATCGACAACGCGGCGAAGTTCTCCGGCACGCAGCGGGAGATCACCGTGGAAGGGCGCCCGCGGCCGCGGGGGGGCTACCGCGTGCGCGTGCTGGACCGCGGCGTCGGTCTGGGATCGGTGAACCCGGAGGAGCTCTTCGGACGGTACAACCGGGGCGCGGCCGCCCGCGAGGGCGCCGTGCCCGGGGTCGGCCTGGGCCTCCACATCGCCCGGCAGGTCGTCGAGGCGCATGGGGGGCGCATGCGGGCGCGCAGCCGCCCCCGCGGTGGTGCGATCTTCGAACTCGACCTTCCTGGAGAGCCCGTCGCGTGAGCCATCCCCGCATCCTCCTCGTGGAAGACGACGAGAGCCTCGGCTTCGTCCTCGTCGATGCCCTCGAGCGCGAGGGCTACCGGCCCACGTGGTCGCGCGAGGGGCGCGCCGCCCTGGAGCTGGCCTTGCGGGATCCGTGGGACCTGATCCTGCTCGACCTCATGCTGCCCGGCATGGACGGCCACGAGATCTGCAAGCGCGTCCGAGCCGCCGGGGTCGACGTGCCGATCCTGATGCTTACCGCCCGGGCGCGCGAGGAGGACCGGGTCCAAGGCCTCGACCTCGGGGCTGACGACTACGTGGTGAAGCCGTTCGGTCTCAAGGAGTTGCTGGCGCGCATCCGCGCCCGGCTCCGGGCACGCAAGCCGCTGGCGCCCGAGCTCGTCACCGTCGGGACGGCGCAGGTCGACCTCGCCGCCATGACCGTGACCCGTGCGGGCGAGACGGTCGCGTTGACCAAGCTCGAGGCCGGTGTCCTGACGCTCTTCCTGGCCAATCCGGGGCAGGTCCTTCCCCGAGGGCGCTTCCTGGACGAGGTCTGGGGCTACCACCGCCACCCCACGACGCGCACGGTGGACATGCATGTGGCGCGGGTCCGGGAGAAGCTCGGCGATGCCGGTGCGACGCCCCGTTTCATCCGCACGGTGCACGGCGTGGGATATCGCTTCGATCCGGAGTGAGGGCGAGTGCGGCACTCGCGGGCGGTTTGGGCTAGCATCCGACCCCCATGGACTTGCCCGTCGAAGGCTGGATCGCGCTCGGTACCCTCGCGGCTGCCACGACGCTCTTCATCACGAAGAAGCTGCCGATCCCGGTGACGGCGCTCGCCATCCCCGTCGTGCTCTACGCGACCCAGGTCCTGCCCGACGCGCGGGATGTCCTCCAGGGCTTCGGAAGCCAGGCGGCACTGGCCATCGCGGCGGTGTTCGTACTCGGCGCAGGGCTCAAGGAGTCTGGTGTCGCCACGCTCATGGCACGCGGGCTCCAGCGCGTCGGCGGGAAGAGCGAGCCCGTGCTCGTGGCCCTGCTGATGGTCTCGTGCGGCCTGCTCTCGGCCGTGATGAGCAACGCCGCCGTCGTGGCGATCCTCCTGCCCGTCGGGGTGTCCCTGGCGCACCGCGCCGGCGTCGCGACCTCGCGCCTCCTGATGCCGCTGGCCTTCGCGGCGGTCCTGGGTGGGACGGTCACGCTGATCGGTACGGCCCCCAACTTCCTCGTGGGTGACTACGTCCTCACGGACGGCGCGCAGTACGTGGACGGCCTCGAGTTCCACATCTTCGACTTCGCGCCCGTCGGGCTGGCCATCCTGGCGGTGGGCACCCTGTTCATGGTGTTCGTCGGGCGTCGCATGCTGCCCGTCAATCGACTCGAGGACCGCATGGCGGCGGGTCGCCTGCCGGCCGAGGTGGCCCAGAGCTTCGACGTGGCCGAGCGCCTCTTCGCTCTCTCGGTCCCCGCGGACTGCGCGCTGCGGGACAAGACCATCGCGGGCATCGACATCCGCAACCGGTTCGGGCTGAGCATCCTCATGATCTACCGCCCGAAGGCGGTGGCGAAGCGCTGGCTGGATCCCGAGCCCGATCGCGCCCTGCGTGAGGGGGACATCCTCTACGTGCAGGGGGAAGAGGTGCAGGCCTGGTCCATCTGCGAGGACGAGGGGCTGCAGTTCGGTCTGGCCGACGAGCGCGCCATGGCGCGCGTCCTGCGGCACGGCGCGACGCTCGCGGAGTTCGCGATTCCGCCCTACTCCCGCGCGGTCGGCCGCACGGCGCGCGACATGAAGTTCCGCGAGCGCTTCGGCCTCAACATGATGGCCATCAACCGCCGCGAGGCGGTCATCGACGAGCGTCCGCAGGATGAAGAGCTGGAGGTCGGCGATGCCTTCGCGGTCACGGGCCCTGTCGAGAAGATCCATCGGTTGGGTGATCATCCCGACTTCACGCTGCTCACGGACATGACCCACGCCGAGGACGCCACCCAGGCACCCTTGGCCATCCTCCTGCTGGTCGCGGCGCTGATCCCGCCGATCCTGCTGGACGTGCCGCTCGCCGTGAGTGCCCTGGGCGCCGCGCTGCTGATGTTCGTCTGCGGCTGCGTGTCCCGTCGGGCGGTCCGCCGGGCCGTGGACTGGAACGTGATCTTCCTCATCGTCGGCACACTGCCCCTGGGCATGGCGCTGGACCGCCACGAGGTGGCCGGCGAAGCCGCGGGCCTGATCGTGGCGGCGGGTGATTCCCTCGGCACCGTGGGCGTGTTGTCCCTGCTGTTCCTGCTGGCCGCCGTCCTGGCCGTCCTCACGAGCAATGCGGCCGCAGCCGTCATCGCGGCGCCCGTGGCGGCTCGCGCCGCGATGGAGGCGGGGATCGACGTGCGCGACGCCTTGCTGGTAATGGGCTACGGTTGCAGCTGCGCGTTCCTGCTGCCTTTCGCCCAGTGCAACATCCTCGTGATGGCGCCGGGTGGCTACGGCACCAAGGACTTCGTGCGTGTGGGGGCCGTGATGAGCGTCGTCATGGCCATCACCACGATCGCGGCCTTCGCCCTCTTCTAGGGCGTGTCTGGAAAGGCTCCGTCGCGAGCCGGGGGAGAGCGACGCGAGCCGAGATCACGACGAGGGCAGGGTCCGCAGGCGTGCTCCTGCACATCGAGGAACCATGCCGCAGTCGGGACTCGGCGCAGCGAGGCCATCGCCCGGCGCAGCAGGAGTACTTGCCAGACAGGCCCGTGGGCGCGTCTGGAAACGCTCCGTAGCAGCAGGAGTACTACCCAGACAGGCCCTGGTCGCTCGGCCCCTTCTCGTCCCGAGGGTCGTGCGCTAGGATCCCGCGGATGGACCTTCACGGGTGGATTGCCCTCGCGACGCTCGTCTACGCGACGACGTTCCTCATCACGCGCTGGCTGCCGATCCCGATCACCGCACTGAGCATCCCGGTGATCCTCGTGGCCACGGGCGTGATCGAGGATCCGAAGAAGGCCCTGATGGGTTTTGGCAACAACGCCGTCATCGCCATCGGCGGCATCTTCGTCATTGGGGCAGCCCTCCGTGAGAGCGGCGTGGCCACGATCATCGCGCGCGGTCTGGAGCGTATCGCGGGCAAGAACGAGGTCGGCATCCTCACGCTCATGATGGGGGCCACGGCCCTGCTCGCGGCCTTCATGAACAACACCGCCGTCGTGGCCATCCTGTTGCCTGTCGGCGTCGCGCTTGCGCAGCGCTCGGGGATCGCAGCGTCGCGACTGCTCCTGCCGGTGTCCTTCGCGGCGGTGCTCGGCGGCACGATCAGCTTGATCGGCACGGCGCCGAACTTCATCGTGGCGGACTACTACAACGAGAAGGCGGCCAGCGCGATCTCGCAAGCCCAGTTCCCCGGCGGCCTCGCCGTGTTCGACTATGCCTTCGTAGGCATCCCGATCACGATCACGGGCATCCTCTTCATGGTCCTGATCGGCCGGCGCATGCTGCCGAAGATCAGTACAGCGGATCGCATTGCGGCGGCACAGCTGCCGCATCAGGTGGCCTCGAGCTACGGCGTGCCGGAGCAGCTCTTCACCTTGCGACTGGCCGCGAGCTCACCCATGGTCGGCAAGTCGATCGCGGAGAGTGGCGTCCGCAACGAGTATGGCCTCGAGATCGTGATGATCCGCCGATCCGGTGCCTTGGGGCCCAAGTGGTACCAACCCGAGCCGGAGCTCGAGCTGGCCGGCGACGACGTCATCTACGTGTCGGGTGACGACCAGGCGGCCTGGGCGCTCTGCGAGAGCGAGCTGCTGCAGTTCGGCCTCGCCGACCCGAACACGCTCGAGGAACTGCTCGGACACGGCGCCACACTCGCCGAGGTCACCGTGGCGCCGCATTCGCCGGCCATCGATCGCACGTTCCGTCGCATGGACTTCCGCAAGCGCTTCGGGGTGAACGTGCTGGCGCTGTTCCGTCGCGATGAGGTCATGCGGGAGGGGCTCGCCGAGATACCCCTCCAGATGGGGGATGCGTTCATCGCGACGGGGACACCGCGCAACGTGCGTGCCTTGGCGCGGCATCCGGACTTCGTCGTGCTGACGGATCACAGCCAGGTCGAGGACGTCACCCGCGCGCCGCTGGCCTTTGCCATCCTGCTCGTGGCCCTGCTGCCGCCCGTCCTGTGGAACTTCCCGCTGCCGATCAGCGCCATCGGCGCTGCGATCTTGATGATTCTCACGCGCTGCATCTCGCGTTCGGCCCTGCGGCGTTGCATGGATTGGAACGTCCTCTGTCTGCTGGCGGGCACCATGCCGCTCGGCTATGCCCTCGAGAAGCAGGGGATCGCGTCGCAGGCGGCCGAGTGGCTCACGATGATGAGCGCGGACCCCACGGTCCTCTTCGCCATGCTCTTCCTGCTCGCCGCGGCGTTCAGCAACCTCGCCAGCAACGCCGCCGCCGCCGTGATCATGGCCCCCGTCGCGGCCCAGGTGGCGCTGGACGTGCCCGGCATCGAGACCAAGGCCGCCCTGCTGGCCATGGCCTACGGCTGTTCCTGCAACTTCATCGTGCCGTACTCGCAGTGCAACCTGCTCGTGATGGCGCCTGGTGGGTATCGGGCGCGAGACTTCATCCGCGTCGGGCTGGTGG
>JARGNS010000099.1 GCA_029213105.1 Planctomycetota bacterium | reverse complement strand
GTGATCCAGCGGCCGCGGTAGCGGACGTGGCCGAGGGCCTTGTGGGCGTCGGGGTTCTCGGGCTCCCACTCGAGGATCTGGCCGAGCAGGGCCCGGCCCTCCTCGGCGCGGCCCAGACGGAGCATCCAATCCGCCAGGCGCAGGCGGTTCTTGACGTCCTTGGGGGCCAGCTTGGCCAGGTAGGCCTTGATCTGCTCATCGACGGGCTTGCCGGCGTGGCGGGCCTTGATATCCGCCTTCTTGATGAACGTGGGCCCGAAGCGGCTGACGACATAGACGCCGGGCCCGTGCTCCGGGTGCTTGTCGGGGATGATCATCCCCTCGACGACGCGGCCATCCTGAAGCTCGATCGTATCGGCCAAGGCGGCCGGGGACGCGATCAGGAGGACGAGGAGGGCCAGGGCAGGGACCACGAAGGCAGGGGCAAGGGCACGCATCGGGCAAGACTCCATGAGGGGGCAGCGGCCTGCCCCGGACCCCTATGGAAACGTCGGAGAACGGCTTTCGCCACGCGGATTGCCCAAGCGGGTCGAGAGCCCCGAATTCCGGGGCTTGGGGCCCACGGCGGGTTCGACCCCGTAGAATGCGCCCCTCGCTCCGGAGCCAATACGTTGCGCATCCTCGCCCCTCTCTCCCTCATCGCCCTGACCGTGCTGCTCGCACTGCTGCCCACGGCGCACACCACGGCCAAGCCCACGGACTGGCACAAGAAGCTCGACAAGAACGACCCGGACGAGGTCTACCAGACCATCCAGGTCATCGCGGAGCGTCGCGACATCAGTGCGGCCCACGCCCTGATCGAGACCGGCGTCGACACGCCGCACGCCTACCTCGCCGTCGCGTGCGGCGAGGCGCTCGCGCAGATGAAGGCCGAGGACGTCGAGAAGAAGCTCCTCAAGGACAAGAAGTTCCTGAAGGCCTACAAGAAGATCCTCGGCACGAAGGACATCGCGGATCAGCGCAACCTGGCACGCGTCCTCGGAACGTGGGGACACAAGTCCGTCGACGGTGACCTCGCGCATCTCGCGTCGGGCCGTCGCAAGCCCGAGGTGCAAGCCGAGGCGCTGTACATGTGCGGCGGCCTGTCCATCACCAAGGACGCCCCGTTCAAGAAGGCGATGGCCGCCGTGCTCAAGGGTCTCAAGGGACGCTCGAGCGAGATCAAGGCCGCCGCCTGCTCCGCCGCCGGACGCCTCGGTGGTCAGCAGTTCGTCGAGCCGCTCTCGTCGATCGTGCGCACGAGCAAGGGCTCCTACGACGGCCTCTACGCCGTATGGGCGCTGAAGCACATCGGCTACAAGGGGGGCATCTCCTCGTTCGTCCACGTCGCGACGAAGGCGCCGAAGCGCGAGACGAAGCAGGCCAACCTGAAGGCCATCACCGAGCTTTCGACCCTGCAGGATCTCGACGAGCTGCTCAACCTGTCCAAGGCGTCCAACAAGGACGTTCGCGACGCCGCCGTGCTCGCGCTGGGCCGCCTGCCCTGGCGCGCGTGGCGTCGTATCAAGCGCGGCAACCAGGAGCGCATCGAGCGCGGCGAGATCACGCCTCACTCCGAGAAGGAGGAGAAGCGCAAGATCGAGGATCTGCCCGATCCCGGCCTGAACGTGCCGGGGCGCGTCATCGACCGCCTCATCCAGATCGTGCTCACCGACCGCGACTGGGAGGTCCGTGACGCCGCCCGCCAGGGGCTGCTGCGGTTCGGCAAGGCCGCCCAACCCAAGGTGCAGGCCGCGTTCCCGCAGCACGTCACGCACTCGGACTTCGACACGGCGACCACCGTGATGGAACTCTGCGGCCTCTTCCGCTGCGACGACGCGTTCAAGGACCTCATCAAGGTCGCGCTGCACGACAAGGACTACGTCAAGCGCATGTTCGCCGCCCGCGCCCTGGAGAGCGTCAAGCCCCAGGAAGCCGTGGTCAAGCTGACCGAGGGCATCAAGCCGCGCAAGAAGGCCAAGGACTACGAGATGCGCGGCGTGCGCGCCCTGGGCTACGTCCGCCACATGGACGCGTACCACGCCTTGGTCAAGCTCATCGAGGGCGACGGCTACAGCGAGGAGTTCCTGCGCGAGGTCGAGTTCGCCCTGGAGCGCCTCACCGGCCATCGCTTCGGCCGCAAGCCCGAGCGCTGGGCCGCCTGGCTCGCCAAGGAGAAGAACCCCCTGCACCCGCGGGTCAAGGAGTTCAACCGCCAGAAGAACCGCAAGGACGCCACCGAGAAGCAGCTCTACGGGCTGACGTCGAGCACGGAGCGCGCCGTCGAGAACGGCCTGCGCTGGCTCGAGATGCAGCAGCATCCGGTCGGCAGCTGGGCGTCATCGGCTGCGAGCCGGCCTACACGGGCCTGTCCCTCCTGGCATTCCTCGGCGCCGGCTACAACAGCGCCGAGGGCAAGTACCGCGAGACGATCCGACGCGCGAGTGAGTTCCTCGCGGCGACGCAGTACTACGACGGCGGCTTCCCGGTCACGGGTGGCGGCGACTCCAGCTGGATCTTCGCCTACCTCATCGGCATGGGCATCTGGGGCATCACGGAGTCGTTCGGACTCTCGGGCGACGAGGTTCTCGCCGAGCCTGCGCAGTGGGGCATCGATTACCTCGTACGCGTCCAGACGGCCGGCAAGGGCTGGCGCTACGGTCCGCGCTACTTCCAGAGCGACACGTCCTGCACGTCGTGGGTGCTCATGACGACGAAGATGGCCGACCTCATCGGCCTGGACGTCGCCCAGCGCTCGTGGGACGGCATCGACAGCTGGCTCGAGCGCTGCGCGTTCGACGTCACCGGCGAGGAGGAGGTCCCGAAGGACCTCTCCACCGACTACGACTACGAGGTCGGCAACCGCCGCTACTACAAGGCGTTCACCGGCTACCTCGAGCTCTCCGGCTCCGAGAAGTCCGCCCTGCAGATGACGTCGATGACGGCCGTCGGCATGGTGTGCCGCTTCTTCATGGGCTGGAAGCGCAGTCATCCGTTCATGATCGGCTCCGCCAACTACCTGCTCGACTACCTGCCGCGCTGGATGCAGGGCCTCGAGAAGGGCATGGCGATCGCCTGGTACCACTACTACTGGTACTACGGCACCCTCGCCATGCACCAGATGGGTGGGCGCTACTGGCGCGCGTGGAACGAGAAGATCAAGAAGATGTACACGGAGAAGCAGAGGACCTCCCCGGCGGACCTCGCCGGCTCGTGGGACCCCGACACGGCCGTGCTCAACGGCGGCCGCCTCTTCTCCACGGCCATGTCCATCCTCTCGCTCGAGTCGTACTACCGCTTCTCCCCGCTCATGGGCAAGCCGCCTGAAGAGGTCGAGGGCGAGAAGGATCCCGACGCGAAGGACGGCAAGTAGGCGCCCCACGCGAGTGCCCTGCTACGTCTACATCGGTGCGAGCCTCGACGGCTTCATCGCCGACCGGCACGGCGAAGGGGCGCGGGCCGCCTAGGCGCGCTTGAAGCGCTTGCGGACGGGGCGCGGAATGGCGTCGCCGCACGCGAGCAGCACCTCGACGCCCGGACGGGGCGTGTCGATGTAGCGCGCACTCACAGGCTCGCACGGCGACTCGTAGAGCGTGGTCGTCCCGCGCATCACGCGCGCGCGCATGCCCGGCCCCGCAAGGGCTTCCACGGCGGCCTCGGGCTCCAGGCCCCAGAGTCGCACGAGAATCGCGCGCTTGCCGATGGCCGTGACAGGGCCGACGAAGAGCGGACCGCAGGCATCCTCGCTCTCGTCGACGAGCAGGCTCGAGACCGGACGCGCGGCGTCGGCGACCCAGCGGATGTCATGCAGGAGCGTGGCTTCGCCCCACCCCATCAACTCGGCGTCGTCGGCGTGCATGCCGAGCTTCACCTGCTGGCCCTCGCTGAGCGGGTGCACGAAGCGGCAACCCAGCTCGACTTCGTCGTCCTGATCGGTCGTGACGACAAGGCGCACGACCTGGGCCTCGACGACCACACCGCACGACGGCACATGGACATCGAAGCTGTCGCGGAAGTAGCCCTCGAGAAGCCCGAACTGTTCGGCCGGGCCGAGGGGCTCACCGGGCGTGCCGCCCAGCTCCTCGATCGGGATACGAACGAGGGCGCCGTCGAGGCTGAGGTCCATGAGCTGGGCCTCGAACTCGCCGCGGGCCGCCTTCACGACGGCCGCGATGCGTACCGCATGCCGGGGCGACGCGCGCTTGCCGGAGACCAGCGCGTCCAAGCTGCCTTCGAGGGTCGGGCCACCATCCATGCCATTCCCATCGGCAGGCCGACGCGGCGATCCGCTGCGGATTCCGCGTGCCTGGCTACGAATCCGCGAACGCGGCGTCTAGGCGCTCTTCGAGATGCGCTCGACGACCGCCGGGCGATCCCCGGTGCGACCGAGTCCCATGGAGTCGATCTTGGCCTGGATGCGCACCTCGAGCTGCTCCTTGTCGGCCTCGATGGCCGGAACGATCCGCACGAAGGCGTCCACGACGCCGGGATCGAACTGGGTGCCGGCGCAGCGACGCAGCTCGTCGATGGCCTCCGAGGCCGGGCGGGCGGCCTTGTAGCAGCGCTCCGAGACAATCGCGTCGAAGGCGTCCACGACCGAGAAGATGCGCGCCGTGATGGGAATGTCCTCAGCGGCGAGGCCCGCGGGATAACCGCCACCGTCGTAGCGCTCGTGGTGGCAGAACACGACATCCACGGCACTCGCCAGGAACGGGATGTTCTTCACGAAGTCCTTGCCGTACTGCGGATGCCGACGCATCTCGACCCACTCCTCGTCGTTGAGGGGGCCCGGCTTCAAGAGGATCGCATCCGGCACCGCGTACTTGCCGATGTCGTGCAGCATCGAGCCGAGCTCCAGCTGACGCATGCGCTTGTCGGGCAGACCGAGTTCGCGAGCGAGCTTGCGGCAGAAGTCCTGCACACGGAACAGGTGGCGCAGCGTCGAGGTGTCCTTGCCCTCGATCATCGCGGCGAGGGCGATCACGGTGCCCTCGTAGGTGCTCTGGAGCTCGCGCGTCTTCTCGCGCACCTCGGCCTCGAGTTGGGCCCGGTGATTGAGGCGGAGCTTGTACATCTCGCGGATCTCGAGCGCCTTCTCGACGGCGTTGGCGATCTCGGCGAGGTCGAAGGGGTTCTTCTGGAGGAAGTTGCACGCACCGAGGCGGATGGCGTCCATGGCGTAGCGCCACTCGTCATACGCGGTCAGGATCATGAAGGGCGTGACGGACTCGACGTAGGGCTGCACGCGACGCAGGAACGTGATGCCGTCCATGCGGGGCATCTCGATGTCGCTGATGATGCAGTCGAAACCCTCCGCATCGCCGCGGACCTTCTCGACGCCGACTTCGCCGTCTTCGGCGAACTCGCAGACGTGTCCCTGGGTCTCGAGATAGCGCGCGAGCACGTCACGCAGCGACTCTTCGTCTTCCACTAGCAGGATGCGACCCATACGTTCTCCATACAGCCGCTGCCGACCCGCGGCAGAGACCACGTCTCTCTTTCGACCGTTCGGTGCCCCTACCTGAAACGGCCGCGGCGGATTCTGGGGCCTTGCGCCGGCGCCCTCAACGGCCCAGGCCGCCACGGCCATGCCCAAAGCGCGCCGGAAACGCCCGCGCGAGCGGCAGAGCCCCATTGCTTGGGACGGCGGCGGACGATCTACGCACTGCGCCGTGTTCACATCTCGCAAGCAATCGGCGCGAGGATCAGGCCTCGATGACGGCCGGCGCCGGCTGCGCCGCGCGCTCGAGTTGGGCAGCGCGGCGGATACTGAGGGCGCGCAGGGTGGCCCCCCCCATGGCGAAGAGGCCGATGCTCAACACGCCGGTCACGACTGCCGGCATCACCATGCCCTCGCGGGCGTGCACGACGGCCATCCAGATGTACCAGGCCCCGAGAACCAGCTCGACCACGGCCTGCCAGAAGTCACGCCCACCGGTGTAGGTCTTCTCGCGCTTCTTCACGAGTGCCTTGTCCTGGCCGAGCACGCCGAGCTTGGGCGTGCGCACGAACTCCGTCTTGAGGCCCGTCAGCGCCTCGAGGACGCCGCGTGCGTTGTTCACCGCGAGGCCGACGCCGATGATCGGGAAGAACGGCAGATAGCGCATGCGCTTGCGCCAGTCGTCGGGATGAAGTTCCTTCGTTGCCACGACGTAGAAGAGCACCTGCGTCACGATCACGAGCAGGAAGACGAGTGAGTCCACGACCGTCGCAAAGCCCCCCGCCGTCCCCATGGCGAGGCGCACGAGCATCACCGGCAGGCCGATGACGGTCATGAAGAGGCTCGCGGGAAACGCCAGGTTCGCGCCGAGGTGGAAGCTGCCCTCGATCTTGTTGCGCAAGGGCAGGTCACTGCTCCAGAGCGGCGGCATCACCTTGAGGAAGCACTCCGTGAGGCCCTTGGCCCAGCGATGCTGCTGACTCTTGAGTGCGGTGATCTGCACCGGCAGCTCGCTGGGGCTCGTCACATGGCGCAGGTACACGCCGCGGTAGCCGGCCAGCCCCGTGCGGTAGCTGAGGTCCGTGTCCTCGCAGATCGTGTCGTCGTGCCAGCCGCCAGCGGCCTGGATGGCCTGCCGGCGCCAGATGCCGCCGGTGCCGTTGAAGTTGAAGATGTAGCCGCCCCGCGAGCGCGTCACCTGCTCGAGCGTGAAGTGGCCGTCCATCAACATGCCCATGCCCTGGGTCAGCATGCTGTAGCCGCGGTTGAGGTAGTCCCAGCGGGTCTGCACGAACCCGACCTTGGGATCGGTGAAGTAGTCCACCGTGCTGCGCAGGAAGTCGGGCTTCGGCACGAAGTCGGCGTCGAAGACGGCGAGCAGGTCGCCACGGGCCGCGTCCGTGGCCTCGCGCAGGGCCCCGGCCTTGTAGCCGCTGCGATCCACGCGATGGATGTGCTTGATGTCGAAGCCCTGCTCGCGCATGGCAGCAACCTTGGCGGCCGTGACATCGACCGTGTCGTCCGTGCTGTCATCCAGCACCTGGATCTCGAGCTTGTCCCGCGGCCACTCGAACGCGCAGACGGCATCGATGAGGCGCTCGATCACGAACTTCTCGTTGAAGATCGGGAGCTGGATCGTGACGACGGGCTCCTCGTCGAAGCGCCGCTCGGGCTGCTCGTCACCCCGCGGACGCCGGTAGTAGCGCACGATCAAGAGCCCACGGTAGAGCATCACCGCCGCCACGAGGGCGAGCAGCGCGTAGTAGATCGTGAGGAGCAGCGTCTGGGCGAAGGGCATGGGCAGGGGGGCGAGGAACTCGCCGGGGGCCCGGGCCGATCCGGACCGGGAACCGATGATGGTACCGCCATGGGGCTCCCTGGGTAGGATCCCGCCATGCCGGACGACCTCCCCCCGCTGGCCCACGCACGGGCCGCCGAGCTCCGCGAGCTGATTCGCGCCGCCGATCACCGCTACTACGTGCTCGACGACCCGACGCTGAGCGACTCGCAGTACGACGAGCTCTACCGCGAACTCAAGGCCCTCGAAGCGGCCCACCCCGAGCTGGTGGTGCCCGAGAGCCCGACCCAGCGGGTGCCCGGCACGGTGGCCGAGGGCTTCGAGCCGTTCGAGCACCCCAGCCCGATGGTGTCCCTGGACAACGTCACGACGGCGGAGGAGTTCCGCGACTGGGTCGCCTCGGGCGACCGCTACCTCAAGTCCGAGAACGAACGCACCTACAGCGTCGAGCCCAAGATCGACGGGGTCGGCCTCGAGTTGATCTACGAGGACGGCATCCTGGTGACCGCCTCGACGCGCGGCGACGGGTTCGTCGGCGAGAACGTCACGGCCAACGCCCGCACGATCCGCTCGATCCCGCACCGCCTGCACGGGGACGACGTGCCCGCGTGGATCGCCGTGCGCGGGGAGTGCTACTGCCGCAAGGACGACTTCTTCGCGTTCAACCGAGCCGCGGAAGAAGCCGGCGAGCGGACGTTCGCCAACCCGCGCAACTTCGTCGCCGGCTCATTGCGCATGCTCGATCCGAGCATCCCCGCCAAGCGCCCCATCCGCTACTTCGCCTACGCGCTCGGCGGGGTCCGCGGTGCCTCGTACGCCACCCAGGGCGACCTGATCGAAGCACTGGCAGCCCTGGGGCTGCCCACCATCCCCGAGGCGCGTGTGCTCGCAGGTGCCGACGCGGTCGTAGCCCGCTACGGAGAACTCGTGGACGAGCGCGAGTCACTGCCCTACGAGATGGACGGCGTCGTGCTCAAGGTGGACGACGCCGCCCTGCAGGAACGCATGGGCATGCGCATCCGCTCGCCGCGCTGGGCGGTCGCGTGGAAGTTCCCGGCGCAGCGTGCGCTCACACGCCTGAACGGCGTGGACTGGAACGTCGGCCGCACCGGCGTCGTGACGCCGCGCGCCCTGCTCGAGCCGGTGTTCCTCGCAGGCGTCACCGTGTCCCACGCCACGCTGCACAACCTCGACGAGCTCGAGCGCCTCGGGCTCAAGATCGGAGACGAGGTCGAGATCGAGCGGGCCGGCGATGTGATTCCCAAGGTCCTGCGCGCCCTCGAAGCCCCACGCACCGGGGACGAGACGCCCATCGCCGTGCCCACCCAATGCCCCACGTGCGAGACGGCGCTGGCGCGCGACGAGGGCAAGGTCGCCCTGCGCTGCGGCAACTTCGCCTGCCCGGCGCAGATCACCGGACACCTGGCCTACTTCGCCAGCCGCGGGGCGCTCGACATCCGCGGCCTCGGCGAGAAGCAGGTGGAGCAACTGCTGCGCGAGGGACTCGTCCAGGACGCCGCAGACCTGTTCGTCCTCGAACACGATCAGCTCGCCGGGCTCGAGCGCTGGGGCACCAAGAGCGCCCAGAACCTGCTCGACCAGATCGAGGCGGCCAAGACCCGCCCCCTCGATCGCTTCCTCGTCTCGCTCGGCATCAAGGAGGTCGGCGAGCGCGGCGCCCAGATCCTGGCGCGCGCCTTCGGGACGCTCGAGGGCGTCGCCGCCGCCGAGAAGGACGACCTGCTCGACCTCGACGAGGTCGGCGAGGCGCTGGCCGAGTCCGTCCTCGGCTGGTTCGCCGAGCCCCGCAACCAGGCCATGCTCGCGCGCATGCGGGCCGCCGGTGTGGCGCCCACGGCCGTGGAGGGTGGCGCGGGCGGCACGTTCGAGGGCATGACGATCGTGCTGACGGGCAAGCTCGAGCAGCTCTCCCGCAGCGAGGCCAAGCGGCTGGCCGAGACCCTCGGCGCCCGGGCGGCGTCCTCGGTCTCCAAGCGCACGGACCTCGTCGTGGCGGGCCCCGGAGCCGGCAGCAAGCTCAAGAAGGCCGAAGAACTGGGCATCGAGGTCATCGACGAGGCCGAGTTCCTGCGTCGGGCGGGCCGCGCCTAGCCCCCCCTGAAATGGGTGGAACCTCGTGTCCGGGGCCGCGTCCAACCGATGAAGGCAGCGGGCGCCCTGCCGAATCCGGTACGGTAGGCGCTTGATCCGTCTGGACTGACGCGCTGGATTCCGTCCCGGGAGGGGGCCCCATGTTCGAACGACACCTGACACGGCCCGCGTACTTGCTGCTCGCCGCCCTGCTCGCGCTGCCTGCCGTCATCGGCGCACCGCCCGCCGCTCGCGTCGCAGAGGCCGGCGCACCTCCGGCCTCCGACACGTACCGGGACAAGGTCCACAAGTTCTCGTTCCGCATGCTGCGCGGCTACACGCAGATCCCGCTGAAGGTCGACGAGAAGGTCTTCCTCTGCAAGTTCGGCGACCCGAAGGCCAAGGGCTCGGCCAAGGGCACCTACGACGCCGAGATCGCGGTGATGAAGATCATCGAGGAGGGCGGCACCGA
>JARGNS010000098.1 GCA_029213105.1 Planctomycetota bacterium | reverse complement strand
GGCGGCGCGCACGGCCCAGTCCAGGCCCAGGGCCTGGAGCGTGCCGTCGATCTCGGCCACGGTGCTGCGGATGCGGGCGGGACTCGGCAGGCCGAGAGCGCCCAGGAGCCGCGCCCCCAGCCGGCGTTGGGTCAGGGTGCCCGAGCCGCCCTCGGCATCGATCAACTCCGCGGCCATGGCTCGCATCGCCTCATGGGGCGTCTCGCCCTTCAGGTGCAGGGCCCAGGCGCGCACGGTGTCCGGCAGGTCGTCGGCCTCGAGCAACTCGTCGAGGCCCTGCTGGACCCCCGTGCGCTCGCGGTAGGGCGCGAGCATCGCGATCACCTCGCCGAGTTCCTCCTCGCGTCGCTGCCAGCCACGACGCTGGCGGACCTGGGCACAGAGCACCGCCTGCCGCAGCGTCTCCTCGGTGGGATCGCAGATGACGAGATAGGCCCGGATGATGCTGGCGGCCAGGGACGGGAAGAGCCGCCGGCGGGCGTTCTCCGACGCCTGCTCGATGAGCCACTCGAGGTAGACACGCACGTACTCGATGCCGTCCGCCGGCGGGCATGCCGCAAGGAAGCGGAAGTACTGCTGGCGATCGCGCCAACTCAGCCGGCGCACGGGGCCGCGCCAGGGATTGAAGTCCATCTGCTTGGCGTAGCTCACCGCGAGGGCCTGGGCGCGCGCAAGCCCGCGGCCCGTGCCGACGGCGTTCACCGCGCGCCACCAGGCGCTCCAGAGCGGGTGCTGACGCACCTCCTCCAGCTCCTCGACCAGGGCGGCGATGGCCACGCGGGCCTCGATGCCGCCAATGGCCGCCAGGGCGCGCAACACACCCGCGCGCGCACCGATGCCGAAGCGCGGATCCACGAGGATGAACGTCAGCGTGGGGACGATGCCCTCCCCCAGCGCCAGCAGCACGGGCGGCACCTGATCGCGGGGGCCGGACTCCAACGCCGCCACGACCGCGCGCGCGAGCGGACGGACGGCATGGAGCGGCGCCGCCTCGCGGGGCAGCGGCGGCACATCCAACGCCGGCAGGCGCGCGGCGAGTCCGAGCACGGCCCGGGCGGCTTCCAAGGCGACGGTGGGCTGGTGGTCCCCCGCGGCGCGGATGGCCGCCTGCAGGTCCTCGTGCGAGCCCACGCGACCCAGGACATGCCAGCCCGAGGCGCGCGCGTGCGGCCCCGGCAGGGCGGTCCAGCGGCGGGCGAGGTCGCGGGCGGCCGGCCCCAGATCCAGGGCCTCATCGACGGCCCGGATGCGTGCGACGGCGGCCGGCGAGGCCACCGCGCGCGTCAGGCGCGCGTCCCGATCGGCGGCCTCCTCGGCGGCCTCCTCGGCGCCGAGGGGGCGCGGCGCCAGCAGGACCAGGAAGAGCAGGCTGGCCATGGCACCGACGCGGAGCACGGGCCCAGCCTACCCGGCCGCCCCCGCGGCCGCCGCTGGGGGTGGATGCGGCCACCATGGGGGCATGAGCAAGGCACTCTCCTGGACCCTGCAAAGCGAGCAGCCGCGCCATGCGGACGGCATCGATCGCGTGCATCGACGCGCCTTCCAGGGCGAGAACGCGGCCGGCCTCGTACGGCGACTGCGCGCCGAAGGCGGCTACGACCCGTCGCTCTCGCTCGTCGCCGAGGAGGAGGGCGGGGCCGGCGAGGTGCTCGGGCACGTGCTCTTCAGCCCCATTGCGATCGTCCGCGGGGATGCCCCGGCCCCAGCCCTCGCGCTCGGCCCCCTCGGGGTGCTGCCGGCCCGCCAGAGCCAGGGCATCGGCAGCGCGCTCGTCCGTGCGGGCCTGGAGGCCTGTCGCAAGGCGGGCTACGGCATCGTGCTGGTGCTGGGTGACCCGGGCTACTACAGCCGCTTCGGCTTCCTGCCGGCCTCGGGCGCACGCATCGAGCCGCCCCGCCCCGAGTGGGCCGGGGCCTTCCAGGTGCTCGCGCTCCTCCCCGGCGCGCTGGACGTGGGCCGTGGGGTCGCGCGCTACCCCGAAGCGTTCGACGACGTCTGAACAACGACCCCGCGTGCGGCCAGGCCGTCGAGCAGACGCTCGAGCAGCGCCGCATCCGTCGCCAGGGCCTCGGGCGGCAGGACGCCCTTCGTGGGAATCCGGCCGGCCACGAGCTCGCGCGCCATCAAGGTGCAGGGAAACGCCGTCGTACGCGCCATGCTCGAGAACCCGCGCTCGAGGTCGGCATGGTCGAGCAGGTCCCAGACGAGGCGCCCCGCCACCCCGCCGAGCATGCCCTCCGCCTCGACGCGCATCACGGTGAGATCCGCCTCCCCCTCGGCGTACTGCCACTGCGGGAACAAGCCCGCCGTCGTCACGTCGAGGGGACGGACCTCGACGTCGCCGACCTGGATGGGATCCGTGCCGAACAGGCCGGCCTCGCGGAACGCTTCCATCACGCGGGCGTGGCCCGGGTAGCGCAGCGTCTTCTCCTTCATGAACGGGACGTCGAGCGTGTCGGCCAGGCTGCGCAGGCCGTCGGTGAGGAAGCTCTCGAGCGGCGGCACGCCAGGCAGTTCGATGATCTCGAGATCGGTGAGGGCCTCGACGCTGCGCAGCTCGCCGTTGGTGACGTAGCGCGCCGGGCGCACGTACTCCTCGAGCACATCGATGGGCGAGAACGCCGCCTTGTAGCCGAACGGAGGCTGCGGCTCGACGGGCAGGCCCCCCACCTGGATGAGCAGCATGCGGCAGTCGTCGAACATGGCGACGGCGTGGCCGCAGAGCAGGTTGCTCAGCCCCGGCGCCACGCCGCAGTCGACGACCGCCGTCACGCCGTGCTCGCGTGCCAGCGCATCGTGATCGCGCGCGTCCTCGGGCATGAAGCTGATGTCGCAGACGTCCTTGCCGGCACGGATCACCGCGCGCAGGGCCTCGTAGCCGAGGTGCCCCGGCAAGGCGCCGAGGACGAGCTCGAACGGCGCCACCAGGCGACCGATGACCTCGGGATCCGCGAGGTCCTGCTCGAGCAGGGTCACCCCTTCGCCCGCGAGGCGACGGACCTTGGCCAAGGCCGCCGGATCCCGGTCTGCCACGGTGATGTCCCAGCCGTCCTCCGCGAGGTCGGCGGCAATGACCGACCCCACGATGCCGGCACCCAGTACGACTGCGTTCGTCATGCCCACCCCATACCGTGCCCATGGCGAGGTTGGTAGGCTCATTCGCGGGAGGCCCCTTCATGCGCGTCCAACGACTCTTGCTGGCCGCAGCCCTCGCGGCGGGCGCCGTGTGGATCCTGCAGGCCGACATCGACCGCCTGCGGCGGATCCAGGCCTTCCTGCCCTTCCTCACCGCGGGCTGTGTCTTCGCCATGGCCATCGTCATCGCCACGCGGCCCCTCCCCCTGGCCTGGGGCTGGCTGCTGGCCCTCGGACTCGTACCGGTCGCGGCCGCCCTGGTCGTCATGAAGCGCCAAGGCGTGGTCGTCCAGCTGCTCGGGGTCCTCTTGCTGCTGGGGCTGGGGGCCATGCTGCGGGGCCTGGGCCAGCTGCGGGCCGATCGCATCGCCGTGGGCCTGCGCTCCCCCGACGCGACGGACCGCCTGCGTGCGGTCCGCAACCTGCGCTTCCTGCTGCGTGCCCACCACGAACCGGGCGTGGCCGCGTGCCAGCGGCTCCTGCAGAGCGCCCGCAGCTCGGGCGACCCCGCCGTGCGCGCCGAGGCGGAGTCGATCCTCGCAGGCAAGGTCGCGCCCGTCGGCTACAGCGTCCCCCGGGACCTCGCCGTCGACGAGGGGCCGGGCCGGGCCGCCGACGGCGACGTGGCCTTCGAGCCCCCGCCCCACGTGGCCCAGCTGATCGCCGAGCTGCGCGGCGGCGAGCCGGCGGTGTGCCGGGCGGCCGTCGCGCGCCTGGTCGCCATCGGGACGGGGGCCGTACCGGCGCTCGAAGCGCTCCTGACCGACGACGACCCGGACCTGCGCGTCGACGCCCAGCGTGCCCTCGATCGCATCCAGGAGGCGTCCGAGCTGCCCCCGCCGGACATCCACCCCACCGGCTGATCCCTCGCGTGTGTAGTTTTTTTCTTGCACATGAAGCCCGCCTCCACGATGGTCCTTGGCGTCAGGCCCTTGGATCCCCCTCGGAGGCAGCATGCGACTTTCCCGTTTCCTTCTCACGGCCGCTTTCGCGGTCTCCCTCCTCTGCGCCCTCGCTCCCTGGGCCTCGGCCAGCGAGGACACGGCCGCCGTGACCGTCGTCCACGGCGTGCCGGGCCTGACCGTCGACGTCTACGTCAACGGGGCCCTGACCCTCGAGAACTTCGAGCCGGGCACGATCACCGACGCGCTGCCCCTGCCCGCCGGCGACTACAGCGTCGTCATCGTGGCGGCGGGTGGAGATCCCGCCAATCCCGCGATCGAGGGCGCCGCCTCGGTCAAGGCCGGCGATCGCGTGAGCATGGTGGCCCACCTTGCGGCCGATGGCACACCGAGCCTCGCCGCGTTTGCCGACGACCTCGACCGTGGCGCCCGTGGCCAGGGTCGCCTGATCGTGCGGCATGTCGCCGCGGCACCCCCCGTCGATGCCGCCCTCGCCCGCACCCTGTGGCGCTGGCGTCATCCCGCCGGCACGCTCGAGAACCTCGTCAGCGGCACGCAAGCGCAGGTGGATGCGTGGGCGGGTCGCTACGAGGCCTCCCTGTTGCCGGCCGGCACGGACACCGTGGCGTTCGGGCCCGCGCCCGTCCGTATCAAGCAGGACCGTGCGACGATCGTGTACGCGATCGGCGACCTGGCGGGCGGCAGCTTCCAGCTCCTCGTCGAGACCCGTGAGCTGCGCGACCAGACCGCCGCGGTCACGGTCGTGCATGGCGTCCCCGGGCTGGTCGTCGACGTCTATGTCGATGGTGCCCTGGCGCTAGAGAACTTCCAGCCGCGGACCATCACGGACGTCATCCCCCTGCCGTGCGGCCCCCACGACCTCGCCATCGTGGCCGCCGGAGCCCCCCCGACCGCCCCCCTGCTCTCGGCCTCGGTGAACCTCGCGGCTGGCAGTGACAGCACCGTCGTCGCCCACCTGGCTGCGGACGGCAGCCCGCGGCTGAGCGTCTTCGCCAACGACCTCACCCGCAAGCGTTGGTACAGCCGGGTGGTCGTGCGGCACACGGCCGCAGCCCCGGCCGTCGACGTACTCCTGGAGCGCACGTGGCGCTGGTGGCGCTTCACCGCGGCTGCACTCGAGAACATCGAGAACGGTCAGGAAGCGGCAGGCAACGTCCGCGCGGGACGGTATCTCGCGAGCGTCTACGGCGCCGGAGCGTTGGGCGCACCCGTCCTCGGCCCGGCCCGGCTGAAGCTGCGCGCCCGCCAGGCCACCTTCGTCTACGCGATCGGCTCCCTCGCCGATGGCACCCTCGAGCTCCTGACCCAGACGCGCCCGCTGCGTTAGACGCCCTCGGCCGGCGGGTGCAGGAGGGTCCGGATGCGGGCTTCGAGGTACTCGAGGTACCGATCGATGTAGCTCTGCCCGTCGTGCTCGCGTCGCAGCCACGGATTCATCAGCGTGTGACGCAGGATGAAGATGTGATCCGCCTCCCCGGCGTCCACGTCCGGCCGGAGGCGGAAGCTCTCCGGGTCGATGCCCACCTCCGTGGCGATTCGCTCGGCTTGCGCCTCGGGCAGGTTGTCGCGCAGCAACGACGTGTAGCTCGCGATGAAGCGCTTGACCTGCACCGGCTGGTCGGGCTCGACCTTCATCGCCGAGAACAGCTCGCGACCGAAGCGGTTCATCTCGGCGAGCGAGCTGTTGCCGGCGGGATTCACCGCGAGGCAGACGAGGTTCGTGTCGGGCTCGAACGGCACGACGATGCGCACGAGATGCTCGAGGCGCTTGGCCATCGCCAAGACGCGATCGTAGAACTGCTCGCAAGCGTGCACGGTCTGCTCCAGCAGACGACCGAACCCCTCCGCGTGCAGCGGCAGGACCTTGTGCGTCACGTAGACCGACGCCGCGGAAGCGCCCGGCTTGCTGCCCTCGAGGATGTACTGCCCGAGATTGCGCAGCTTGCGATCCATCGGGACCGCCTCCTCGGAGCCGCCGAGATCGAACACGTAGGCCGCTTTCTGCGTGATGAAGTCCACGACGCGGCGATCGCGCGCGACGAAGGCCCCCGCGCTGTAGGGCACGTAGCCCATCTTGTGCGGGTCCACCGTGATGCTGTCGACGTCGGCCAGCGCACCGAACGCGCGGTAGACCTGATGACTCGGGAAGTGACGGAAGGTCTCACGCATCGCGGCGTGGGACCGCATGCCCCCATCGGGCAGGCGGAACACGGACGATAGGTAGCCCCCCCAGGCGGCGTCCACGTGGACGCCGAAGTCCCCGCCGCGCCCGCGGTACGCCTCCCGCAACCGCAGGATGGCGTCGATCGGGTCGATCGTGCCGAACTCGGTCGTGCCCATCACACCGACAACGGCCAGCACCGGGATGCGCTTCTCGAGGGCCTCGTCCAGGCAGACCTCGAGGTGTGCCGGATCGAGCCGCATGTGCTGATCCACATCCACCTTGATGAGGTTGGCCGTGCCGAACCCCAGGACCTTCATGCCCTTCTCCCACGAGTAGTGGGCGGAGGCCGGCACCATCACGCAGGGCGGCGCCAGGTCGGCGTGCTGCTGGAAGAAACCCGCGGTGCCCAGAGTCTCGATGCGCTCGGCACGAACGGCCGCGGCGAAGTCCTCGAACGCCTCCGGGCCGCGGTCGTTGCGGAAGGACACCGCGACATCGCGGCGCAGTTCGATGATGGACGCGAGGCTCAGGTTCATCAGTTCCCACGCCGTATAGGCGGAGAGTGCCTTGCCGAGCGGCCCGACCTCCGGCGGATCGAAGTCCACGCGGGCCGCGGCGGCCTGCAGGCCCACGCCGTAGAACTTCACCGAGCGGAAGTTCCAGAGCGCCTCGTAGTTGGCGACCGTGCCCCCGGACGTCAGGTGCCCCCACGCGCAGGGCCCCGCCTCGGGGTCGAGGTTGAAGCCGAACATGCGCGCCAACTGGCGGCCGGCCTCGAGTTCCTTCTCGAGGGTGACGGGTGCGCCCTCCTCGCTGACGTTGTTGGGGTTGTAGAGCATCGTCGCCATGCCGGCGATGAGGCCCGGCATCAGCAGGTCGGCGTTCATGTGGCCGATGTAGCGCGGGTGGAAGAACGGCACCGCGCGCTTGAGTTCGCCGCTGAGCGCGTAGAGCTCCGTCTTCATGCGGTCGACGAACTCGATCGACTCCGGCGCATGCTGCGAGCTGGTGCGAATCGACGGCCCGTCCTCGGGATGGAAGTTCCGCCGCCAGAACGTGTGATCCCGGACGAGCTCCACGAGCAGGGCCTCGAACATCTGGGCGTTCTCGCCCTGGGGCCCCAGGAAGTACGGCTGCAGGAAGTCCAGCGAGTCACTCACGACGTCTCCAAGGGACCGGCGCCCGCGCCCCGGCCGGCCCCGACCCTACGCCCTCCGCGGGAACGTCTGAACAAAGCCCAAGTGCGCCCATCGCATGCGGACCTGCGTTTCCTATGCTGCAGCGGTGGATGGGACGCAGTCGCAGGCAGGATTCCGGGGCGCGGGCCAGGATGCCCTGCTGGACCCCACCAGCCGCGCCCAGCTCGTCGCCCGCGTGGCCGAGCGGTTCATGGCCCTGGCCCCCGAGCACTACGGCGAGGGCATCGAGTGGGCACTGGCTGCCGTCGGCGAGTTCACGGGGGCGGACCGCAGCTACTGCTTCGAGCTGGATGAGCAGCGCCTCTCGATGAGCAACACCTTCGAGTGGTGTGCCCCCGGCATCGCGCCGGAGCAGGCCAACCTCCAGGACGTCCCCACCGCCACGTTTCCCTGGTTCGAGGCGCGCTGCCTCCGGGCGGGAGCCGTCGTCTGCGTGCCCCGCCTCGCCGACCTCCCCCCGGAAGCCGCCGCGGAGAAGGCCGAGTGGACCCGCGAGGGCATCTGTTCCCTGCTGTGCGTGCCGCTGGAGTCTGCGGGCGAGGTCGTAGGCTTCCTCGGGCTCGACACGGTGCATCGCGAGGTGCCGTGGTCGGAGCGGGCTGTCGAGTTGCTCCGCTCGGTGGGCGGCATGATCGTCGGCGCTCTCAACCACCGACGTGCGCGCCTCGAGCTCACCGAGTCCGAGCAGAACCTCCGGGCGGCACAGCACGCCGGCGACATCGGCATGTGGTCATGGGACATCCGCCGCAACCGGGTACGCCTCTCCGAGCACGCGATGGGCATCTACGGCATCGACCCCGCCACGTTCGGTGGGCGGTTCGAGGACTGCCTGGCCCATGTGCATCCGGATGACGTCAAGACACTGATCGAGGTCCAGACCCGCGCCTTCGAACAGAAGCGCGGCATCCCCGTCGAGTTCCGGGTCCTGCGCGGCGACGACGTGCGCCGCGTCCGAGCGGAAGCCGAGATGTTCCTGGATGCGGCGGGCGAGCCACGCCGCATGACGGGCATGATCCAGGACATCACCGGCCAACGTGCGGCCGAGAAGAGCCAGGCCCAGCTTTCCATGGCGATCACCCAGGTCGCCGACGCCGTGATGATCCTGAATGCCGCGTGCACGATCGAGTACGTGAACCCCGCGTTCGAGCGTGCGACGGGATTCACGCGCACCGAGGCGGTCGGCCAGCCGTGCAGCTTCCTGCATGATCCCTCGCAGCCCGACGCCTTCTGGCAGTCGTTGCACGACACGATGCACGCCGGCGAGGTCTGGGTCGGGCGCATGTCCCTGCGGCGCAAGGGCGGCGGCACGGTGCTGATGGACAGCACCATCTCGCCCGTGCAAGCAGGGGACGGCGGCACGGCCAACTTCGTCGCGGTGCAGCGCGACATCACGCGCGAGGCCGAGATCGAGGAGCAGCTCCGGCAGGTCCAGAAGATGGAAGCCGTCGGCATGCTCGCGGGTGGCATCGCGCACGACTTCAACAATCTGCTCATTGCGATCATCGGGCACTCCGACCTGCTGCTCATGCGCACGGCGGATGGCCCCGACGTACGGCGACACGCCGAGGAGATCCGCAAGGCCGGCGATCGCGCGAAGGCCCTGACCAGCCAGTTGCTCGCATTCAGCCGCAAGCAGGTCCTGCGCCCGCGCGTGCTGGACCTGAACGCCGTCATCGAGGAGCTCGGCGGCCTGCTGCAGCGCGTCATCGGCGAGGACATCGAGCTCTCGGTCGCGCCGTCGGGTGAGCCCGCCACGATCCTGGCCGACCCCGGCCAGATGGAGCAGGTGGTGATGAACCTCGCCACCAACGCACGCGACGCGATGCCCGAGGGCGGCGCGCTCCTGCTCAGTGTCGACACGCTCTCCCTCGGCGCCGAGGAGGCCGCACGCCACGCCTCCCTGCGCCCCGGCGCCCATGTGCTGCTGACCGTCCGCGACTCCGGCGAAGGCATGGATGAGGCGACCCAGAGTCGCATCTTCGAGCCCTTCTTCACCACCAAGGCCATGGGCAAGGGAACGGGCCTCGGACTCGCCACCGTCTACGGCATCACGCGCCAGAGTGGTGGCGCCATCGAGGTCGAGAGCCGGCCCGAGCACGGCACGACGCTGCGGGTCCTCCGGCCGCGCGTCACTCGCCCCGCCGAGGACGCACCGGCGCCACCGAGCATGCGCGCCCCGGCGGAGGGTACCGAGATCATCCTCGTCGTGGAGGACGAGCCCTCGGTCGCGGCGATCGTGCGCAGCACACTCCGCTCGCACGGCTACACCGTCCTCTACGCAGAGAACGGCCGACGCGCGCTCGACCTCATGGACACGCGTGAGTCCCCCATCGATCTGCTGTTCACCGACGTCGTCATGCCAGAGAT
>JARGNS010000097.1:7252-9823 GCA_029213105.1 Planctomycetota bacterium | reverse complement strand
CGCCCTCGTGCGAGTGGCCCGGATCGCCATCGTGGCCGTGGGGCGCCTCGCCCTCGTGGGCGTGCCGCATGCCCTCCTCGCCGCTGGGGCCGCCCTGGCCGGCGGGCGCGGGAGCGACCGGATCGGCCTGGGGGCCGGCGGCGGGTTCCTTGGCGGAAGCGGGTTCCTTGGCGGAAGCGGGTCCCTTGCCGGCCGGCTCGCCGCAGGCCGAGAGCAGCAGGGCGAAGGTGCAGACCGCCGCGAGGACACGGGCAGAGACGTGGGATGCACGGGGGCTGGGCATGGCAGGACTCATCCGCAGGGGGTTCCCGCAGCATAGCGAGAGTCGCTGCCGACGTGCCACGAACCGGCGGCGGCGCCGCTCCGACCGACCCCGCAGGGTACCGCGGGGGCCCTGCGGGCCCCCCGCATCCACGAAATCCTGCTAGGGGCCTAGGCGGCGAGCGTACGCTGCGCGGTTTCCCCTGCGAAACCGTGCCATGAACGCCTCGACCCCCTCGACCGACGCCATCCGCAACGTGGCCGTAATCGCCCACGTGGACCACGGCAAGACCACCCTCGTGGACAAGCTGCTTGTCACGGCCGGCGTCCTCGGCTCGCTGCCCGAAGACGAGACCCTCGTCATGGACAGCTTCGATCTCGAGCGCGAGCGCGGGATCACGATCTTCTCCAAGAACTGCGCCATCGACTACCGCGGCATGAAGATCAACGTGATCGACCCGCCCGGCCACGCCGACTTCGGCGGCCAGGTCGAGCGCGTGCTCCGCATGGCGGACGGCGTCCTGCTGCTGGTCGACGCCTACGAGGGCCCGCTGCCCCAGACGCGCTTCGTGCTGCGCAAGTCCCTCGAGCGCAACCTCACGCCGATCCTCATCATCAACAAGTGCGACCGTCGCGACGCCCGACCGAAGGAAGTGCTCGACCTCGTCTACGACCTGTTCATCGACGTCGGCGCCGAGGAAGAAGACCTCGACTTCCCCGTGTACTACGCCTCGGGACGCAAGGGCATCTCGGGTTCGGACCCGGACGAGTTGCAGCCCAACCTCCTCCCGATTCTCGACGGCATCATCGAGCACATCCCCGGCCCCACGGCCGACCCGACCGCCACCGTGGCCTTGCCGGTCTGCGACGTGGAGGTCGATCGGTTCCTCGGCCGCATCGCCATCGGGCGTCTCGAGGCTGGCACGATCCATGCCGGTGACCGCCTCGTCGTCCTCGGCCCCGACGGCACCCGCAAGAGCCGCGGCGGCGTCCAGCCCTTCGTGTTCTCGGGCATGGGCCGCGAGGAGTGCGAGACCCTGGTGGCCGGTGACGTCATCGCCGTCGCCGGACTCGAGAAGGTCGAGATCGGCGACACGATCACCGACCCCGAGAACCCCGTCGAGCCCTACGAGCTGAAGGTCGAGGACCCGACGCTCGCCATGGAGTTCAAGGTCAACGACTCGCCGCGCGCCGGCGAGGACGGCAAGTTCGTCACCTCGCGTCACCTGCGCGCGCGCCTCGAGCGTGCGGCCCAGGAAGACGTCGCCCTGCACATCGTGTTCGGTGCGTCCACGGACAGTTTCGAGGTTCGCGGCCGCGGCATCCTGCACCTGGGCATCCTGATCGAGACGCTGCGTCGCGAGGGCTACGAGTTCGCCGTCGGCCGTCCGCGGGTGCTGATGCAGGAGACCGAGCGCGGCTTGGAAGAGCCCTTCGAGACCGTCATGGTCGAGGTCCCGCCGGAGGCGGCCGGCACCGTCATCGAGATGATGGGCCGCCGCAAGGGCGAGATGCTCGACATGCAGACCAAGGGCGACCTCTGCTTCCTCGAGTTCGAGGCGCCGTCGCGCGGCCTCATCGGCCTGCGGACGCGTCTGCTCTCCGCCACGCGCGGCGAGGCCGTGCTGAGCTCGGTGTTCAAGCGCTTCGGCCTGCACCGCGGCGAGATGCCGGCGCGCAAGACCGGCAGCCAGGTCTCCAGCGACTCGGGCCCCGTCACCGCCTACGCGCTCAACGGCCTGGCCGACCGCGGCCCGTTCTTCGTGGACGCTGGCGAGGTCGTGTACGCCGGCCAGATCACGGGCGAGCACCGCCGCAACGAGGAATGCCTCGTCAACCCCTGCCGCCGCAAGAACCTGACGAACGTCCGCTCGTCGGGCGCCGACGACAAGGCGACGTTCCCGCCGCCCGTGCGCAAGGGCATCGAGGAGGCGCTCGAGTTCATCGCCGACGACGAGCTGCTCGAGGTCACGCCGGTCAACCTGCGCATGCGCAAGCGCGTGCTCAACGAGACCCTGCGGCGCAAGGCCGCGCGCAAGGCCAAGCAGGCGACCCAGGGCGCGACCGACAAGAAGTAACGCCGACGCGCGCTACTTCTTCTTGGCGGGCTCCTTCGCCGGCTCTTCGTTCTTGAGCGCCTTCGCCTCGGCGTCGGCCTTCACCGCCCGCTTCACGGCGGACAGGACCTTCGTGCGGTGGGTCATCCACTTCTGCCGCACGAGGCTCCCCCAGCGCGAGCTGCGCTTGTCATCGAACGCGAGCCCGGCCAGCCGCCCCGCCTCCATCTGCGGGAAGAGGGCGGGGACCTTG
>JARGNS010000097.1:0-7242 GCA_029213105.1 Planctomycetota bacterium | reverse complement strand
TCCCCTCCGTGGGGGTCTGCGCGACCACGGCCTTGAGGCGCACCTCCTCGATGGCCTGGGCCGCTGCCACGAGCGTCTGGATCGCGCGCTGCTGCGCGGCGAGCTGGTCGACATCGGCGCGCAGGGCACCCCGCGTGACGGCCACGCGGTCGTCGATGGCCGCCCACGCGGCGTGCTTGCGCTGCTCGTACTCGGCCCGCTTCTTCGCGCGCGCGATGGCCTGCTGCCGTGCCACGAGGTCGGCGAGCCGATTGCGCGCGCTGAGCAGGCGGTAGGGCACGACCTCCCCCGCGAGTCGGTAGTCGAGAATCGTGCGCTCGATGTCGTCGAGCGCGTCTTCGCCCTCGACCCGGCCGATGGGCTCGGGCCCGGGGAAGCGCCGCAGCCAGGCCTTGCGCGCCTTGCGGTTGTCGACGCGCTGCTCGGCGTAGCGCGAGCGCATCGTGCCGAGCTCGGCGAAGAGCGCGGTCATGCCCTTGGCGAGCGCGCTCCACGAACCCTCGGCCAGCGCCACCGCGGGACCCGGGGCGTCCTCGCTGACACCCCAGAGCTTGGGCTTGCGCAGGATCTTGATGCGGCCCCGCATGCGCTTGGCGCGCGGCTTGGCGTAGCGCTTCCAGGTCTCTTCGTGCTTGTCGTAGAGGCCCGGATCGAGGGGCCCCGGTACGAAGTGCCCCACTCCGGCATCCAAGGCATCGAGCGCCTCGAGGAAGTCACCGTGGGGCACGACCGGGGCGTCCTCCGCCTGCGCAGCGGCCGCGCACAGCAGGCACGCCATGAGGCCGATCGTCCACGCACGCTTCATCCGCGCAGTCTAGCAGCCCGCCCACGATCCACCGGCCGCTCGGGCGCCGGCCGCTCAGTTCCCGTCGAAGCGCAGCACCCGGTGGTTGCGGAAGTCCCCCACCCAGAGGCGCGTACCGAAGAGCCCCGCAAACAGGAACCCTCCCGTCCCGTCGAGGGTGCGGGCCGAGGGCGTCGCGCCGCGCACCAGGTCCTGGTCGTCGTCGTTGGGCGCCACGCTCACGAAGGTGGACTGCCCCAGGATCCGATCGGCCGCCTGGCCGGAGGCGAGCGGGAACGCATCCCACACCAGCACGCGGTTGTTGTCGGCATCGGCCACGAGGAGCTGCTCGCCATTGCCGGTCACGCCGGAAGGCAGACGCAGCCCCGACGCGCCGGAGGACGGCGCCGCGGAGAGGAAGTCGGCCTGCCCCAACACCAGATCCGCGGCCTGGCCGTCGGTCGTGGGGAACGTCGTCCAGATGAGCACGCGGTTGTTGCCGCGATCCGCCACGACGAGGCGCACGCCGTCCGTCCAGACTCCGTAGGGCGAACTCATGCTGCTCGCGTCGGGTGCCGCCATGGGGTTGCCGGCGTTCACGGTGCCGCTGATGAAGTCCGCTTGCCCGAGGACGAGGTCGGCGTTCTCGCCGTTCTGGAAGGGCAGGCCGTTCCACACGAGCACCCGGTGGTTGGCCGAGTCGGCCAGCACGAAACGACCGCCGCCGTAGTGGATGCCCACGGGGGACGCGAGCCGCGCCTGGGTCGTACCGGCTATCGCACTCGAGAGGTCACCCTGGCCCAGGACGGCATTCGCCGCCGCACCGTCCACGTTCGGCAGGGTGTCGAAGATCAACACCCGGTTGTTGGCGAACTCGGACACGTAGAGGCGCCCACCGGCCGCGACCAGGCCCACGGGCTGGCTCATGGTGGTCGCCGTGGTGCCGGGCAGGTTGCTGAAGCGATCGGGCTGGCCGAGGGCCACGACGGCGTCGAGGCCGTTGGTCGCGGGAACCCCCGCGTAGGCCAGCACGCGGTTGTTGGCCACGTCGGCCACCCACAGCCTTCCGCCCGCCTCGACGGCCGCGGTGGGGTTGGCCAGCGTACCCGCGTCGAGTCCGCCCGCGTTGACGACACCGCTGGTGAAGGAGGTCTGCCCCAGGACGACCGATGCCGCCTGGAACGTCGCCGGGACGAACGGCACGATCGGCTGCGGCTGCGGCTGCGGCGCGCTGTCACCGCTGGAGCCGCACGACGCGAGTCCGCACGCGAGCAGAAGGAGGAGGATCGTGCGCATCACGCAGGTCTAGACGTGCGACGCCCGAGGCGGACGCTACATCCCCTCGTAGATCACGATCCGGCTGTTGCGGCGGTCCCCCAGGAACAGGCGCGTCCCGAACAGCGTCACGAACGAGAAGCCACTTGTGGTGTTCACGGTCTTCGCCGTGCAGACCCCGATGCCGGGGCCATCGGTCAGCCCGTCCTGGTTGTCGTCGTTGCCGGCACCGAGGGTGAAGACTCCCTGGCCGAGAACCGTCGTGGGGGCCGTGTTGCTGGCCACGGGGAAGGCGTCGTAGATCAGGACGCGGTTGTTCTCGCAGTCGCCGACGACGAGCTTGGTGCCATCCGAGCTGACGTCCGTCGGAACGTTCATCCCGAGCTGGGTCGTGGCCGCGAGCTGGGACCCGAAGCTGCCCTGGCCGAGGACGATGTCCGCGCCCTGGCCACTGGCCGTGGGGAACGAGTTCCAGATGAGCACGCGGTGGTTGCCACCGTCGGCGACGACGACGCGCGTACCGTCACTCCAGACGCCGAAGGGGGAGAACAGGGTGTTGGCGGTGGGCGCACCGACGACGCCCCGGTTGGCCATGGCCCCCGCACCGTCCGCCTGACCGAGGACGATGTCGGCCGCCTGCCCGTTCGTGGTCGGGATCGTGTTCCAGATCAGGACGCGGTTGTTGCTGGTATCGCAGACCAGAAGCTTGGTCCCGACGGCGTGGATGCCCGTCGGGGCACTGAGCGTGCCGGCGGTGGCCGCCCCGCCCTGGTTCGCGAGGACACCGAGCAGGGACGGCTGGCCGAGCGCCACGCTGGCCGTCGCCCCGGTGGCCGTGGGCACGGCGCTGTAGAGCAGGACGCGGTGGTTGCCCGTGTCCGCGACGACGAAGGTGCCCCCGGTCTCCGCCACGGCCCAGGGCCCGTTCAGCGTCCCGGCACTGGCCGCCCCGCCCGCATTGGCCGCACCACTCATGAGGTCGGCCTGCCCGACGACGAAGTCCGCGCTCGCGCCGCTCGCCGTCGGGATCGAGTTGAAGCCGAGCACGCGGTTGTTGCCCATGTCCGCGATGAAGAGGCGGGCGCCGACGACGCACGGCGCCCCCGGGACGTTCAGGGTATCGGCGTTGATCCCACCGCCGCCATTGACCATATTGCTGGCGAGGTCCGCCTGACCGACGGCGACACTTGCCTCCTGGAACGTCGCGAACGCGAAGAAGGACGGGCCGCTGTCGCTCGTGCCGCCGCCGCCGCAGGCGGCCAGGGCGAGGACGGACAGGACGGCAAGCAGACGCAGCGAGAGGCAGTGGCGCATGGATCCTCCAGGATGGATGCCGCCACGACGCTCGTGGCATCGCGGCTGAAGACGCCCAGGGTCGCTCGCGGGCGCACCCGGTCAAGGAGACTTCCCGGCCGTCCTCACGATCGCGGTCGATGCGGCCCGTTTCGACGCCCCCGCGGGCCTGCTCGCGTCACTCGCCCCGGAAGAGGAGCACCCGGTGGTTGCCCGTATCGCCGACAACCAGGGTCGAGCCGTCGAGACGGACGGAGAGGACCCCCTCCTTGCTGCGCAGGGTGCGGGCGGAGGGGACCCCGTCGGCCTGGCCGTCCTGGTCCGCGTCATTTGGCGCACGGTGGTCGAAATCGGACTGCCCCAACACGCCTTCGGCCGGGGCCTGATCCACATCGGGGAGGCGATACCACAACAGGACGCGGTGATTGCCGGCGTCCCCCACGCAGAGCTGGTCGCCGCGGCCGTGTACATCGGACGGGCTGGTCAAGCCCAGTGCGCCGGCGCCGGGAAGGCGCGTGCTGCCATCCGGCTGCCCCAGCACGACATCAGCGGGCTGGCCGTTCGTCGTCGGGAACGTGCGCCACAGCAGGATGCGGTGATTGCCGCGGTCGGCAATGGCCAGGCGCGTGCCGTCGGTCCACACGCCGTAGGGATCGAACAGGGTGTCGCGGCCCACGGCGCCACCGCGGTTGAGCAGCGTGCCTTCGAAGTCGGCCTGGCCCAGCACCAGATCGGCCGGCGCCCCACTGGTCGCGGGCACGCCGTGCCACACGAGGACGCGGTGGTTTGCACGATCGCTCACGACCACGCGTCCTCCGGACACGCTCAGCCCTGTCGGCTGACGCAAGCCGGCGTGGCCGGCGGCCGGCACCCCCGTCACCAGATCGGGTTGGCCCAGGGCGAGCGCTGCGGCCGCCCCCTTGGAAGTCGGCACACCGGCATACACGAGGACGCGATGGTTGCCGCTGTCGGCGACGAACAGCCGCCCCCCAGCGACGGCTGCGGCACTCGGAAGACGCATGGCCGACGCGCCCAGGCCCGGCAGCGCGAACTGGAAGTCCGGCTGCCCCACGACGAAGTTCGCGTCGAGGTTGCTGATGATCGGTGTCTGCGCGAAGCCCAGCACGCGGTGGTTCTCGACATCCGGCACGAACAGCGGGCCGATGGCCGGCAGCCCGGGGCATGCCAGCGAACTCGCGCTCGGCGCGGGCGCGCCCTGGTTCGCCTCGCTGTAGATGAACACCGGCTGGCCGAACACGACCGTCGCCTCGGCAAAGGGCGCGAACGCCACGACACCGGGAGCCCCCGGGCCGTTCGAGGAGCCGCCTCCCCCTCCGCCGCAGGCAAGCAGGACGGAAGCCAGCAGACCGGTGGCCAGCGCAGTGCCGATCGCTGTCTGCAGCCTACGTCCCACGGGCGTCCTCCTGGAGCGCTCCGTACCGTAGCCGCTCCCGCGCGATTTCGCCATGAGGCTGCCAGCAAGCGCCCGGATCAACCGAGTTCGAGCGTGCGCTTGTAGAAGGGCGCGATCTGATCCGGGTCGTCGGTGACGAGGACGTGCTCCTGCAGCCAACTGGGCGCCCGACCCGCCTCGACCATGACCTTGAACTGCCGCTGCAGGCTGCGCCAGTAGGTCTCGCCGTCGTGACGGCCGAAGAAGACCAGCGGGGACAGATCGATCACGCCCAGCTTCATGTCGGTGAGCGTCAGGCCGACCTCCTCCAGCGTGCCCACGCCCCCCATGAAGAACAGGTGGAAGCTCGCCACCTCGAACCAGCGCTGCCGCGCCTGCCGGCTGCGGCCCTGGAAGGTCTGATAGAACTCCGCCGTCTGGTTCGTCTCCTGGTCGACGGTCTCGATGAAGCTCGCCCCGACGAGCATGCCGAGCGACTGCGCGATGTCGGTCGTCTGCTGCATCGAGCCCGGACCACCACCGGTCATGAAGGCGATGTCCTCACCGAAGAACGCGCGCAGGTTCTCGACCAGCTTGCGCACCTTCTCGGTCTCCTCCGCGGCGATGAGTTTGGCCGACCCGTAGGCCGCGAAGATGAGCGCGGCCTTGAAGCGCGCGACGTTGCGCGGCTCCATGAAGAAGCCACGCAGGCCTCGGAACACATGCAACGCGACATGCTTGCGCTCGTCGTTGCACCAGAACACCTCGAGGCCCAGGGCCTCATAGTCCGCGAGCCGACCGTGGTCGCGTGCCGAGAGAAAGCTCCCATGCTCGTAGGAGGCCCGCCGGAACACGCTGCGCCGGATCTTGCCGGCGAGTGCCGCGGCACAGATCTGCGTGTGTTCGACGAGGTTCGGGAAGTACCCAAGAAGCAGCGTGCCGCCGGCGCCGCGCTCGACACCGTCGAGGATGCAGCTGCCGTAGACCCGACCGTCGGCGCCGTCCATGGACTCGTGCACGTCGCGCGAGGAGAGATCGGCACCGGGTGCCAGGGCACAGCCATCCGAAGGGCGCCGCCACAGCAACTCGGGCTGTCCACCGTGTACGAGCCCGGCCACATCATCGGCGAAGGCCACGAGACGGTGGGAGTAGCGTTCCGTGTCCGACGGCTCCTCGAGTCGATCGAACACCTCGACGAGGCGGTCGTACTCGGCCATCGCCTCGGTCTCCGGCTTCGGCGAGGCGGGCTCGAGATCGGCGCCGGCAAACCAACGCTTCGGCTTCGCGTCGACAGGGAGCGCGTGATACAGCGCGGCCGACACCGCAGGGTTCACGATGCGCCGGTCCCCCTGGGTGGCGACCTCGAGGACGATGTTCGTGCCTCGCGTCCGCACGGGGTCGAGGCAGACCGCCTCGAGATGCCGGCCGAGCGGGCTGTCGTCGCTCTCGAGCACGACATAGTGCCGATGCAGGAACATCGAGCAGGAGGTGATGACGCCGTCGTTGGGTTCCAGCACGATGCGATCGACAGCGCGGCGCGTCTGGATGCGGTTGAGCAGGTCCTTGCCGTCCGTCCGCGTGACGATGCTCTTGAGCGTGGCGGGCGTGAGCGCCTCCACCAGGTCGTACACACAGCCCTCGGGGCGCACCCGGAAGCGACCGTCGTGGTCGATCGAGTAGGCCGCGGGCAGCTGCATCTCGTTGCTGACGAGGGCGTCATCGATCGCAGCCGAGTCCAGCCGTCGCTCCGACGGGCAGAACACGAGCCGGCCGGCACGGACGCCGGGCAGGAGGACCGAGCCGAGCAGGGGCTGGACGCCGTAGGACTTGACCGTGGCACGGACGTCGGCGCTGAGACCGAGATGGTCCCCGTCCCAGGCCAGGCTCCCCGTCGGCACGATGTCGATGCCCAGACGCGCCAGCCGGCTGCGGGCGGCGAAGATCAGCTCCTCTTCCCGGCCCTGGACCATCTGGCGCAACTCGGGGCCCACGGGGAAGGCCAGGTCGATGCGATAGGCCCCCTCGGAGGTGGGCTGCACGGCAACAATGCGGCCGTCGGGGGTCTGGGGGGCGGCGTACATGGGGGGCTCCGGGACTGCGGTCGGGCGCACAAGCTACCGCCCGCTCGGGCCGGATCGTCTCCCGAAGCGTCACACGCTCCACCTGACGCTACCGGGGGGTAGCACCCGAGCCGACGGCGGCCGGGCCGGGATCCGAGGGGGACAGGCCGCGGAGCATCCGTAACCCCATGATTTCAAAGGTGTTGCGCCAGGGTGTCCCCCAATGCGCCGGATTGTCGCCGGCCCGTATCTCCTGGGCACCCGTTGTGCTTGAATCACGGCCGAACCAGATCCGCGCCGGAGCAGCCCGCTCGGGACGGCCCACGAGGGCCCCACCCCGTAGGCTGATCAGGTGCGAACCTTTCCTTAGGAGTCCAGAGATGAAGCGAATCCTCTTCGCAGCCGTCCTGATGACCGTGGCCCTGGCGATCATCGCC
>JARGNS010000096.1:8636-9972 GCA_029213105.1 Planctomycetota bacterium | reverse complement strand
AGGCTGCGGGCAAGCCGCCCAGGCAGGCCGACGACAAGGAATCGAGCGGCCCGAAGGGCCGACCGGCCGCGGGGAACCCGGCCCCGGAGCCCGAGCCGGAGCCCCTGCGGGTGCCGCCCCCCGAGGAGGAGGTCCTTACCGCGGCGGACGCCCTGGCGCTGCTGGGTCTGGCACCCGCCGCCGATGCCAAGGCCATCGAGCGGGCCTTCCGTGAGCGCTCGCTGACCTGCCACCCCGACAAGGTGGCGCACCTCGACCGGGAGTTCCAGGAGCTTGCCGAGCGCAAGTTCCGGCGGCTCCAGCGGGCCTACGACCTGTTGAGCCGCTAGAGAAACGGGCGCCGTGGACGACGCGGGCGCGCCGTGCGTTGTGCTTCGGGGCGGTCGCCACCTTGGCGCGGCCCTCGCCTCCTGTTGGAATGCCCGTCCATGAGCGAGCTACCGCCCACACCCGATCACTCTCCGCTGGCGCCCAGCCGCGTTTCTCCGCCGCTGGCGGTGACCGGGCTGCTGATGCTGGCCGTGCTCTTCGTGGCGGCCAACCCCTGGTTCGGCATCCGCGAGCGCCTCTGGCCGTGGGAGATGCTCGCCCAGAGCCGCCACTCCCTGCTGATCGAGGCCGTCCTGGCCCTGTGGACCGTGACGGGCTTCTGGTGCCTGGGCATGGCCTTCACCCAGTCCGTCAAGGTGCGCGCCCTCGGTGCCGCCAGCCTGGGGAGTGTCCTCCTCATCGAGGCCACGGGTGGCTTCGGCGGCATGACGGTCGAGGACTTCAACCTCAACAAGATGGTCCCCATGATCCTGCTGGGTGGTGGCCTGCTGGTAGCACGCGATCCGCCCACGCGCGGCCTGGGACGGCTCCTCGCCGGAGGCGGCGCCGCGCTGCTGATCTGGGGCCTGGCCACCGGCTTCCCCGAGGGCAGCACGGATTCGCAGCTGGTCGTGTTCCTCCGGGAACTCGGCCTCGCCCTCAAGGACCCCAGCCATGACTTCGGTCGGCTGAACCACATCTGGTGGGCGATCATCCCCCAGACCCTGATCCTGATCGCCACCGTGGGCGGCCTGCTGGCCCTCGGTGGCCTCACGCAGCGCACCCTCCTGGTGGCGGCCTTCGTCACCCTGCTGCTGGGCGTCTTCTCGCCGGGCATCGCGGGCGCCGTGCTCGATGTGCTTGCCGGTGGCGGCTTCCGGGCCGTCATGGAGCAGTTCAGCGGCGCCATGGTCGGCCATGGCGGCCTGCTGTGGATGCTCGGCGTGTTCACGATCCAGGACCTGGGCAAGGTTCGTGCCCTGGCGGAGGTCGCATGAGCCACGAACAGGCCTACGACGAGCCCTCG
>JARGNS010000096.1:0-8626 GCA_029213105.1 Planctomycetota bacterium | reverse complement strand
CTCGGGAGGCGTGAGCCGCTGGCTCGGCTGGCTCACCTCCCCGACGACCTTCTACCTGCTCGCCTTCGTGATGACGACGGGCCTGACGCTGTGCCTGTTCAACCCGACCTGGGGCTCCGAGGCCCTGGCGTGGCCGCATCAGGTCTTCACCGTCGACGGGCACTTCGTGTGGGAGGTCGCCACGGCCAAGGCCGCCACCCTCCTCGGCGCGCTGGCCTGCTTCGTGATCGTCCTGCTCATGCGGCCCGGCCGCAGCCGCGGCGCGATCGCCCTCTTTGGCTGCGGTCTTGCCCTCGTGGCCTTCCAGGTCCCGCCGGAGCACCTGCCGTACTGGATCTTGCCGCTGGCGAGCGCCGCCGTCGGCGGCTGCCTGCTCTGGTCCGGAGAGAGCCGGGCACGGCGCGCGACCCTGCTGGTGGCGTTCCTGGTCCTGGCCGCGAATCTCTTCCTGCCGTGGGACGAGACCCGCATCGGGCGCAAGAACCTCCGCGGTGGCTACCACTCCACCGCCACGGCGCAGATCGATCTGCTCCTCAACCCGCCGGAGGAGTACATGGTCGAGGTCGATGCAGACGACACGACCACGAACACCCCGATCAAGGGCTACGCCCGGATCGTCCTCATGACCGTGCCCCAGACCGTGGGCCTGCTGATGTTCCTGCTGGGGCTTTGCTCCCTGGCGGGCTTCGGCTCGGCCTGGGTTCGCTGGGTCGCGGCCCCCGGCCTCCTCCTCCTGGTCCTCGGACCGGCCTGGGTGCTCTACGACCACGGCACGATGACGGTCCTCAAGAGCGGCCCGGAGCCCTGGCAACTGGGCCTTCAGTACCTCGGCCAGGTCTGGCCCAGCCACGGCTCGGCCTGGGCCCTGCCCCTGGCCGGCGCCATCGCCGAGCTGGTCCGGCCGCAGGACGCCTAGCCCCCGAGGCTCGCGGCCGACGCAGAAAAGCGCGCTTCCTACGAGAATCTCAAGGCCGTTCGCACCCTTGCTAGGCTGGCCGACGTTCAAAGGGTGGAGCGCGCCGCGTGAGCGTGCTGGTTGGACCCACACCCTCGCCGGAGACCCCGCGTGATCGTCCTGCGCCTCAGGATCGGGCAGAGTTCGCATGACATCCGCAGCGCGAGCCCTGCGTTGGTCGTGGGGAGTGATCCCACCGCGGACGTGACCCTCGCCCACCCGGACCTGGCCCCGCGGGCCCTGCGCCTCGTCCGTCAGGACAGCGAGGTCGCGGTCGAGCTGATCGGGACCGACAAGCGCGCCGTCCTGCGCGTGGGCGACGAGATCGAGTTGGCCGGCGTCGGCGTGGCCCTCGTAGGCCTGCTCCCCCTCGCGGCGGCCGACAGCACACCGATCTTCGGCGGCTACGAGGACGCCGCTCCCCCTGCGGGGTCGGCCCCCGGCTCGACGCGCACGTTCGAGCTCTCCGACACGACCACGAGCGGTGCGCCGGCCGAGCCGGTGCCGAAGTCCCCGGCGAGCCTCCACCCGAGCAACGCACCCAAGACGAATACGCCTGCGTCCAAGCCGGCGGCCTCGCCGCCGGCCGCGTCCGCGAGCCCCGAGCACGCGGCCGAGCCGGGCCGTCGCAGCACGCGCAAGCGCGACCAGCGCCGACGCACGGCGGAGGCCAGCGCGGCTCTCCCGCGTGCGGACAAGCCGAAGCCGCTCACGCCGGCCGAGCGCGCCGCCAACCTCAAGGCCGTGAAGTTCGCCGAGCCGGACTTCCCGACCGAGCTGCTCGCCACCCTGAAGCGCAGCCCCTTCTACGCGTTCTCCATCGCGTTCCATCTCCTCATCCTCTTCATCCTCTCGCTCATCCACACGACCGACGTTCGTCCGCTCCGCGAAGGTCCGGGCGCCATCAAGGCCTCGATGATGGCGGAGGACGACGAGCTCGGCGAAGAGGTGCCCGAGCTCGAGATGGACGGCCTGCCGAAGGAGCCCGAGGATCTACCCGACCTCGCGGAACTCGAGTTCGAGGAGTTGACGCCGCCGGCGGAAGAGAAGCCGGTGCAGCCCAGCCCGCTGCGCATCGACGAAGACGTCCTCGAGGATCCCGACCCGCCGCAGATCGGCATCATGCCGAGCCTGCGCGCGGCCAACCGCCAGGTGCGCCCGCGCAAGCCGAAGATGCCCAAGACCAACGTCAAGAAGACGTTCACCAAGGGCGCCGCCGGTGCGAGCAACGCGGCGGCGGCGAAGGTCGTGCGCGCCCAGCTCGGACGCGGTCGCTACGGCAGCGGCGTGACGCTCGACGATCTCGACGACGACGACATCCTCGTGGTCGGTGGCTCGTTCGATCACATCGAGCGCGTGCTCGACGCACTTCGACTGGAGTACGTCAAGAAGGCACCGTGGGCACTCACGACGCCCAAGCCCGAGACCTTCTCCAAGCACAAGATCATCTTCTGGAACTGCGGTGAGTCCCTCGGCCGTCGACGCATGGCGACGATCGGCAAGAACCTGCAGAAGTTCGTCCGCGGGGGCGGCTACCTGTTCACGACGGACTGGGGCGTCGCCAACGTGCTTCCGTTCGCGTTCCCCGGCTACATCAAGACCAACGGCAACCGCGCGCATCTGCCCGAGATGGTCTTGCAGATCCAGCCGACCGCCTCTGCCCGCAACCACCCGTTGCTCGAAGGCGTGTTCCTTCCCGGCGTGAAGGGCAAGTGGTGGCTCGAGCAGGCGTCGTTCGACATGAGCGTCGGACGCAAGGATGCGGTGACCATGCTCATCGAGTGCCCGGCGCTGCACGACCAGTTCAACCGCAGCCCCTCCGTGGCGGCCACGTTCCACTACGGCCGCGGTCGCGTCCTGCACACGATGGGGCACTACTTCCAGGAGGCCGGCAACATCGCGGGCACGATCTCCGTGCACCGGCTGGCGCTCAACTTCGTCCTGATGCGGCTCGATCAGGATCGCAAGGCGCGCTCTCGTTAGGCGACCGCTACACGTACGACGTGTAGATGATCATGTTGCCCACATGCGACGCAAGGAGCAGCAGGTACATCAAGATCCACGTCGGATGGTTGCCGCCACGCCGCGCGAGGCCCGAAGGATCGCGCAGCAGCAGCCATGCCGTCACCGCGCCCACGAACGCCAGCGTTCCGCCAAGGATGGCCCACGCCGAGACCGGCCCGGAGATCCATCCAACGACAGCCAGCAACGGGTAGAGCAGGAACGGCAGCACGAGCGTGGGAGCCACGATGCGTGCGGCCCGCTCGGGCCCGACCAAGACGGGTAGCGTGCGGCACCCATGCGCTGCGTCGCCCGCGACGTCCGCGAAGTCCTTCGTAACCGCCGCGCCGAGAACGTAGAGCCCCCCTACCAAGCCAAGGGCCCACGGATCCGCTTCCAACGGCGTCGCCACGACCGCCCACCCCGCCACGGGTACGAGCCCCCCGCGCGGTATGGCGATGGTCAGCAACGCACCAAGCGTCAGGCGCTTCGTGCGAAGCGGCGGTGCGCTGTAGATCCAGGTCGCGAACGTGCCGGCGGTGACGCAGGCGAAGAACCAGCTGCCGACGAGGAACGCGGCGCACAGTCCGAGCAGCGCAAGCACGTGCCCCAGGAGGATTGCGCCACGCACCGTCGCGGCCCCGCGGGGCAGCGGACGGGTCGGCTTGTTCACGCGGTCGAGCTCGATGTCGAAGGCCTGGTTCCAGGCGTTGCTCGCCGCGGTCGCGCACAGCGCCGCGGCGACGGCGAGCCCGAGCATCATGCCGACAAGCGGCTCGCCCGTCGCAGCCTGCGCGACGCGGGCACCACAGATCACACCTACGGCCGGAGCAAGAAGCGTGAAAGGCCGCGTCAGCCGCAGCGCGGTGACCGCCTTCATGACGCGATCAGGCGGACTTCACGCAGCGGAAGCCAATGGTCTCGAACTTGTCCTTGGGGACGGCGTCGAGGCGCACGGCGCCGCGGAGAAGCTCGGGCGGGTCGTTGTAGCAACCACCCTTGATGATGTGCACCGTCTCGACGTCGGTCGAGGACGTCTGCGTCCACTCCCACACGTTGCCGGCCATCTCGCCGACGCCGTACGGGCTCTCCCCGTTGGGGTGATCGACGACCGGCGAGGTGGAACCCTCCGCCGCGTCGCGGCCGAAGCACGCGAGCTCGTCGGTGACGTCTTCCTCGCCCCAGGGGAACAGGCGACCGTCGACACCGCGACAGGCCTTCTCCCACTGCTCCTCGGACGGCAACTGCTTGCCAACCCAGCGGGCGTACTTCTGTGCGTCGGCGAAGCTCACCCCGACGACGGGCGCGAGCGGCTCCTTGAAGCGCGCCTCGCTCCAGTACTTGGGGAAGCGATAGCCCGTCGCGCGGCAGAACGCCTCGTACTCACGGTTCGTGACGGGGTACTTGTCGATGTAGAAGCCGGGCAGCGTGACGCGCTCGTTGGCCGCGCCGAACAGGAAGGCACCACCGGGCACGAGCATCATCTTGCCGTGGTCTTCGATCTCCTCGACGACGACCGGAGCCATCGCCTGCTGGAGGTCCTCGTCCTCTTCGACCTCGAGCCCGTGCTCGGCGAAGAACTCGTCGAGGTCCAGGATGCGGTCATCGACGGCATCCCAGGAGTCCTCGGTGAGCGCACGGTGGCGCTCGAGCCACTTCTTCGAGCGGCGGAAGAACTCCTCCTGACGCTCCTCGATCTCGTAGCCGAGCTCGAAGGCGAGGATTCCGAGGTAGACGCACTCGGCGTCGCTGGCGTTCTCGGGCCGGCTGTAGAAGGCCTCGAGCTGCTCACTGGCGGCGGGTTCGTCGAGGTCGTCGACGCGCACACCGTCCACGTACTTCATGTAGACGTACTCGTTGAGCCTGCGGATCTGTTCGTCCACGCGTTCCACTCCTGGCGGTCGTACCGCTCGATCTTGGGCGAACCCCAGAACATAGGGGCGCCCCCCAGAACGGTCCAAGCCTGCCGGGGGTGCGAACTCGCCCTCCGGGAGCCCCGAAAGCGCACAATTCGTGGAGTCCGTGTCCCCCTCCGGAGACGACCGTCACGAGATGGCGTCTCAGGCCCGCAAAAGCCCGTGGGCATGCCCCCTGCGCCCGGCCCCCGCCCGTCAGACCCTCGCAAGGTCGGGGTGGGCGCGCCCCATCGACATAAACCAATGCAATAAAGTAAGTTATGTCGCGTCGTCGACCATGGACGCCGCGGGGGGCCCCCGGAGGACGCCCTGGGGCCCGGGATACGCGCTTTTTGCGCATCCGAAGGCCCCTGGAGCACGTCTACACACACAGAGCCCCATGAATCCGACCCGTCAGCCCGAAGGGGGTGTTGCAGCCCCCCGGGTCCGCCGAAAGGAACCAGGACAACGGAATGGTCTTTGCGGATCCCTCCACCGTCTCACCCCCCCCAGGAGCCAATGTCATGAAAGGCAAGATCTTCACCCCCGACGAAGCCAACCGCATGTTGCCCCTCGTTGCCCGCATCGCCGATGACATCGTGGCCACGTATGCGGATGTCAACCGCGCCCTCCAGGCCTTCGAGGACGAGAAGACTCGTGCCGAGGACGACGAGAGCCGGCTGCCGGAGCTGCGCCGCCGCGACGAAGAGGTCGCCAACGTGCTCGACCGCTTCCAGCGCCTCATCGAGGAAATCGAGGCCCTCGGCGGCACGGTCAAGGACTACGAGCGTGGCCTGATCGACTTCTACGGAGAGGTCGAGGGCGACATCGTCTACCTCTGCTGGCAGCGTGGCGAGACGCACATCCGATCCTGGCACGGGCTCGACGAGGGCTTCGGCCGCCGGCGCCCCCTGCCCCAGACGGTCGAGGCCGCCTAGACGCCCCAGAGCCTGGGCCCAGGCCCGCTCCCCACCCCGAACCTGACACCGCGCCCCGGCTCGCCCGTGGCGCGGTGTCTTCTTGGGTGGATGGCCCTCGGGAAGCCCCGCGCAACGCCCCTGCCACCAGGGGACCCCCTCCCACCTCGGCAGTAGACTTGCCGGCTTCCGCCGGTGAATCGGCGGTTTTCGACCGACGAGAGGTCTGGGCGCGGTTCCGCGGGAATCGCCAGACCGGGAGGATGCCCCCGTGGACGAACTCTTCAGCGCTGAGAATCTCAAGTGGCGCGACAAGGCCCGTGAGATTGCCGAGACCGTGGTGCGGCCCCTGGCCGCCAAGTACGACCGCCTCCAGGAGTACCCGTGGGAGATCCGCGATGCCCTGAAGGAAGCCGGCCTCTTCGGCGTCTGGATTCCGAAGGAGTACGGCGGCCACGGTGGCGGCGTCCTCGACCTCTGCCTCGTGGTCGAGGAGCTCTCGAAGGCCTGCGGTGGTGTCGGCGTGCTCTTCGCCGTCAACGCCTTGGGCTCGTTCCCGATCCTGCTCGCCGGAACCGAAGAGCAGAAGAAGCACTACCTCCCGCAGATCGCACGCGGGGAGAAGCTCATCGCCTTCGGTCTGTCCGAGCGACCGGCCGGCAGTGATGCCAGCGGTCTGGTGACGAACGCACGCCAGGAAGAGAACGGCGACTGGGTCATCAACGGCCAGAAGAAGTGGACCACCAACGGTGGCGCCGCGGACATCTACAGCATCTTCGCCGTCACGGACGAGACCTCCCGCAGCCGGCGCATCAGCGCGATCATCGTCGAGAAGGGCGATGAGGGCTTCGAGATCGGTCGCAAGGAAGACAAGATGGGCATCCGCTGTGTGCCCGTCGCGGAACTGCACTTCGACGAGTGCCGCGTGCCCGGCAACCGCCTGCTGGGCGGCAAGCCGGGCCTCGGCTTCAAGCACGCCATGATGACGCTGGACCGCGCGCGACCCGGTGTGGCCGCCCAGGCCCTCGGCCTCGCGACCGGCGCCCTCGAGCTCGCCACGGTGTACGCGACGGAGCGCCGCCAGTTCGGCCAGCCGATCTCGGGCTTCCAGATGATCCAGCAGATGCTCGCCGACATGGCCACGAGCGTCGAGGCTGGCCGTCAGCTGGTCTATGCCTCCGCGCGCGCCTGCGACGCGGACGTGCCTTCGCTCTCGAAGATGGCCGCGATGTCGAAGCTCTTCTGCACCGACATGGCGATGAAGGTGACGACCGATGCGGTCCAGGTCTTCGGTGGCTACGGCTACATGAAGGACTACCCCATCGAGAAGTACATGCGCGACGCCAAGATCACCCAGATCTACGAAGGCACGAACCAGGTCCAGCGCCTGGTCATCGCGCGCAACCTGATCAAGGAAGCGGGAAGGCTCGACAACCTGTCGGCGTTCATCCCCCTTCCTGATCACGACAACACGATCGCGGACCAGGATCGAGCGGCGCAGACCGCCGGGGCCTAGCCCAGGAGCCTGATGATGGACAGCAGCAACATGGCATCCGACCCGGCCGAAGCGGCCGGCGCGGGGCTGAACACCGGCCTTATCCGCAAGATCGTCATTGGTACGGTCCTTGTCCTGGTCGCGGCCTTCGCCTTCCTGATCTGGCAAGCCGTACAGGACGAACAGACGCTCGACAAGTGGGACACGCTCGAGGCGATCCGCCTCAAGCACGAACCTCGTCAGGACCCCATCTGGGAGAACCCCTACGGCGTCTACAACGATGAGCGCAAGAAGTACATCGGCGCCCTCGATGCCTTCCTCGCCGGGGAAGCCGCCCAGAGTGGCGACGCCCTGACGCCGCACACGCGCTTCCTGCTCGCGAAGACGATCGCCGATCACATCCTCGCGAACCCGGGCATCCTGGATCAGGACGACCGCGCGGCGTTCTACGAGAAGGCCACGAAGCAGCTCACGACCATCCGCGACGACCACCCCGACTTCCCGCTCAACTGGACCATGCTGAGCCAGGACGGGTTCCCGAACCTCACGCGCCAGTTCATCAAGTGGCTCGAGGACAACCAGAACTGGGAACAGGAGTACATGCTCGCCGCCGTCGAGCCCGACGCCGGTGTTCGCGTGTTGGTTCGTACCAACCGCGGTGACATGCTCTTCGGTCTCTACGGCAAGCTCGCGCCCAACTGGACGCAGGCGTTTGTCGAGCAGGCCAAGGCCGGCATGTTCGACGGCATGACCTTCGTCGAGAAGCGCGACGTGGGTGACGCCTCCGAGCCCGGTGAGCACGGCTTCCGTACCGGTGGCGCCGCGAGCCGCGGCCTGGAGCCCTACGACACGGCTGCCGCCAAGACGGCATCCGAGATCAAGGTCCGCGCCGGCATCCTGCCCGAAGAGTCGCGCAACCGCATTCCCCTCGACCGCGGCATCGTCGCCGCGTGGCACGACGGGACCGATGACTACGACACGAAGGACGGGCTCTTCTTCATCACCAGCCGCTCGCCGTTCCTTGACTACAAGTACACGTCCATCGGCAAGCTCGTCGACGAGAGTGGCGTGAACTCCCTGCTCACCGCCGACCGGATCTTCGGCGGCAGCGTGTGGCGTGAAGACGACCTGGTCCGCGAGGACAGCGAGCTGCGCGGCCTCCTGGACTGGTTCCAGGTGCCCACGACCATCGTGAAGGTGCTCGTCTACCAGGACGGCACGCTCCAGGAGCCCGCCAAGGCCGCGGACACGCGCGCCAAGGTCGAGGACTCCGAGCGCTCGCTCACCTCGATCAAGGCCGATCGCTATGCCGTCGAGCCCCCGGCCAAGCCGGTCGTCCCCAAGAAGGACGGCGACGACAAGG
>JARGNS010000095.1 GCA_029213105.1 Planctomycetota bacterium | reverse complement strand
GGCGCAGGGCGATCGTGTGCAGTCCGGCCGTGGTCTCGACCGTGACCGCGTCGCCCTTCACATCGCTGGTGGCCGTGAGCAGCGCACCATGCTTGACGTCCACATGCAGGCTGAGCACGTCCACCAGGACGCGTACGCGAGCGTCGATCGTCTCGTGGCCCGCGCCGAACGGGGAGTAGGGCTGCGTGTCGACGTCCGGCTTGCCGAAGCCGATGACGAGTCGGCCTTCCGTCACGAGCCCGCGCGCCTCGGCGAGCAGGCCGCGGCCGTCCTCGTGGGTCCGGACGGCCAGCACGCGGCTGCCCGCGGGCGCGTCGTCGTTCCAGCGCTTGACCCCAAGCTCGAGACCGCTCTCGCCACCGCTGCCCGCGGGCGCGAAGGGGCCGAGCAGGATGAGATCGATGGGGCCGCGCGCCTCGTCGGCGGCCCCGACGAAGACCTGGGCCAGGGCCGCCCGGGGATCGGTGGGGCCACGGAAGTCGAAGATCGGGCGTCGCGAGAGCCCCTTGAGGCCGATCTCCGTGGGCGGGACGTCGCGGACGACGGTGCTGCCGTCGCCATCCACCCCGGCGGCCAGCAGGCTGCAGTCCACGCCACGCGCGGCAAGGGACTTCCAGAGGCGCATGGCGTTGTTGGCGTCGGTGCGGCGGGTCTCCTGGGCCGCGCTGCCGCGGTCCAGGACGATCACCACCCGGCGGGCGGGGGCCTCTTCCTCGGCCCGCACGAGGGGGGCCAGGGCGAGCAACAACACGATTCCGACATACAGCGCACGCATGGTTGCAGGCTACGCCATCCCTCCCCAGGACCTGTACCTTTCTTGTCGACCGGTGAGGGGGGGGATCCTGAGGCCCGAACAGGGCCGCGCGCTACTCGCGGCCGCACAGGCGGCGGTAGGCACAGTTGCGGCACTTCCCGAGGTCTTCCGTCAGGGCGAAGTCGTCGCGAACGGCCACGTTGTCTTCCTTGTCGCGCAGGCGGGTACGCATGCCGGCGATCGAGGCCCGCATCTCGCCGCGTGTCTCCGTGAGGTCCTTCTCGGTGACCTCGAAGGCCATGTCCTGCATCGTGTCGCCGAGGTACACGAGGTGGGTCGTGACCTGCTCGGCCGTGACCTTGTACTTCTGGCCCACGTAGAGGGCGTAGCAGCCCAGCTGGAGCATGTTCGACTCGGGCTTCACCTCGCCCGTCTTCCAGTCGTAGATCTCGATGCGGCCGTCGGGCAGGCGCCAGGCGAAGTCGAGCACGGCCCAGACGCCCACCCCCTCGAAGTCGAACTTGTCGAGGGTCTCGATGGGCAGCCAGAGGGCGGGGTCCGAGTCCTGGATGCGCTCGAAGAGCTCGGAGGTGAGGAACGCGCGCAAGCCGCCGCGGACCTTCTGGTTGGCCTTCTTCCACTCCTCGCGCGGGATGGCCTGGCCGTACTCGTGTTCGACGAGGCCGAAGGCCTTCTTCGGCCGACGGCGGTATTCGCCGCTGCGGCTCAGCTCCCATTGGTCCCGCATGGTCTGGGTCGCCTTCTCGACGACCTCATCCACGTCGAGCGTCCCGGCGAAGCCCAGGGCTCCCTGGCCGGCGTCGCCCTGCTTCTCGCGCAGGATCCCCTCGATGGTGTCATGCACCATCGTGCCCGGCCACGTCCAGCGGTTGGCCAGGTTCTTGAGCATGTAGGCCTCGCGGGCCTCGCCCTGGGCGTTGAACTCCCAGCCGCCCCAGGAACCGTAGTAGTTCCACCAGTACTGCCGTTGGCAGTAGGCGAAGGTGCGCGAACGCGACGCGGACCAGGTGAACTCGTTCCTCAGTGCAGCCACCGCGGCAGCCTACCGGCAACCGCGGCGTCTGACCATCCAGCCGGCCGCGCTTGTTCGACGATCCGAGGGCAGGGAGGGGCTGCGCGCGTCAGGGGGGAGGGGCGCGGCGTGCCCCACGCGCGTCGGGCCCTAGGGGGCCTTTTCCAACGTCAGCGTCACGCTGACCTCGCCACCGGGCTCGAGGCGCGTCCGGGGCGGGCTGCCCACCAGGGTCCATCCGGCCAACTCGGCCCGCACGACGTAGATGCCGGCGGCCAGGTCGTCCAGCGACGTCCGCCCGTCGGCGCCCGTCCGGCGGCTGCCGGTGTCGAAGTTCGCCAGCGAGATCGTCCGGGTGACCTGCAAGCCCTGCTGGTCGAAGAGCTTCACGTTGGCGCGTGCGACGGGGTCACCGCCGGGATCCAGGACGGTGATCCGCACCGTGCCGCCACGCTCGAGCACGGCGTCCAGGGAGCCTCCCTGCTCGGTGATCACGACCTCCTTGTCCGCGTGGGCATGGCCCGCGGCCTGGACGTGGGCGATGAAGCGCCCGGGCTCGATGCCATGCATCTCGTACAGGCCGTCGCTGCCCGACGTGGCCATGGAGAACATCTGCAGGGCGTTGCCCTTCAGGTCCTTCAGGGACACCGTGGCTCGCTCCACCGGGCGTCCGGCATCGTCGCGCACCACGCCGCGCAAGACGACGCCTGCGGTCATGCGGATGTCGCCCAGGTTCTTGGCTTCCCCCTCGCGCAGGTCGAAGGGCGGGCTGACGTACTGGGCGAACTCGGTTCGCATGACCCGGAGGGTGTACCGACCCGGCTGGAGGCCATCGGAACGGAACACGCCTTCCCCGTCGGAGTTGCCATTGTCGACGATGCGGCCCCAGCCCGCGTCCTCCGACATGACGTTCTCGACGTTGATCCAGCAGCCCGGGGCGGGCTCCCCGGTGGGGCCGAGGACGCGCGCCGAGACCGTGGCCGTGCCGATGTCGACGTCCACCACGGGGATGCCGCCCGTCTCACTCAGGGAGGTGCGTGCCGATCCGGTGCGGCCATCGGCGGTCTTCACGCTGATGCGCACGGACCCGAACTGCAGTCCCTCGGCCCGGAAGGCGCCCGCCTCGTCGGTCGTGACGCCGACGGCGCGGTCGGCACCGCGCGCATCCGTGACGGTGACCTTGGCCCCTGCCACCGGCTTGCCCGCCATGGTGACCGTGCCCGTCAAGGCCCCACCCGCGGCGGGGTTCTGGAAGTCGACCGTGACGAGTCCTTCCTCGCCGACCTGGACGCCCTTCTTCGAGAGCCCGCGTGCGCCCTGTTCGAAGGGACCGGTGGTCACGGTGTACTCGCCCGCCTTGACGGCATCGAAGCGGTAGCCTCCCGCGTCGTCCGTGTAGACGGAGCGTCCGTCGAACCATCCCATGGCGATGTTGACCTGCTCGCCGGCGATGCCCTTGCCCTCGCTGTCGGTCACACGCCCGGCGACGCTCGCGCCCGCCGTCAGGCGGACCGAGACCTCGGCGGCGGTGGCGCTCGACGCCGGGTTTACGCTGACCTTCGTGTCGGCGTACTCGCTGTGCACGACGTGCAGATCGACGGACTCCGACGTAAGCCCGGGGACCTCGAAGCGGCCGTCTGCATCCGATCGCGAATACTGCTCGCGTGAAGGTGTCTCCGGGAACCCGCCCTGCATGACGAAGATCTCGGCGCCCTCGATGTGGTTCCCGTTCGCGTCCATGACGACGCCGCGCACGACCCGGCTCTCCTCGACGACGATCTTGATCTTGGTCGTGTCGCCGGCGGTGACCGAGGCCATGTTGCCATCGCTGACCCAGCCATCGCTCGACTGCACGCGGCAGTTCCACTCACCCGCCGGCACCTCGACCTCGAAGATGCCCGACTCGTCCAGGTCCTTGACCATGCTGTACACGTAGGCGAAGGGACCCACCTTGATGGGCCGGACGCGGCCGTCCGTGATCGGCTTGCCATCCTTTGTGACCACCGCACCGCGGATCTTCCCGGTGCCCGCGAGCTTGATGTCCACCGATCCGGGGGAGGCGCCGGGCTGCATGGTCTGCCCGGACGTCTCGTGCCAGGCGATGAACATGTAGCCGCCCTTGCGCAGGCCGCTCAGGACGAAGGAGCCGTCCGCCTCCGAGCGCACCGTCTGGCTTGCGCTGAAGCTCGGCTGGGCGAAGCCCATGACCAGCGCATCCTCGATGCCGTTGCCGTCGGCCCCGAGTACGCGTCCACGGACCGAGACGCCCTCCACCAGACGCATGCCGATCGAGCGGATGCGGTTTCCGGATACGACCACGTTGTCGACGGACGCGTTGATGTAGCCCGGCGCCATGGCTACGACGGCGTAGTCGTCCGGATCCAGGGGGCCGAGCGTGACCCGGCCGTTCTCGTCTGTCGTGCCGCGCTTGGACGCCACATGCGGCATGCCGACGCGCTCGGGGCCCATGGCGAGGTGGATGTCCCAGGGCATGGTGGTGGCGAGGACGCGCGCGCCGGGCAGCGGCCGATTGAAGCCGTCCGTCACCTTGACCGTGATGCCGTTCTTGTTCTCGGGCCGGGCCGTCAACTCGATCGGCGGCACCGTGGCCTTCTGCTCGCCGAGCACCGGGGGCGCGGCCATCGTCCGTCCGCGGTAGTCGCTGGCCGAGGCGCGCACGAGGTGCGCGCCGTCGGGGAGCCCGGCGATGGCCCACGTGCCGTCCTTGCGCGTCCGCACACCCAGCATGCGATGCGGCGGAGGCAGGGCGACCTGGACCCGCGCGAACCGCAGGGGCTGGTCGTTCGCGGTCACGAGGCCTTCGAGCTCGGCTTTGCCCAGGGACAGGACCCGGCGTCCGACGGGATCGCCTTCCCAGGTCTTGGGGTCGGCCCCGGGCAGGCTGACCTTGCCGCGGCCGCGCAGGCCGCCGGCGCCGAGGTCTTCGGTGGAGACGTCCACCCCGACGTCCGGCTCCTCGATCTCCTGGGTCATGAGCCCGAGGGGGTCCACGGTCAGGCTCAGGATGAGGACGAGCAAGACGACGAGCGCGCCGCCGATCCAGTGGGACTTGCGCATGCGAGCCTCCTTGCTAGCCGAGGGCCAGCATCCGCTCAACCGGCGCGATGGCGCGCTCGGCGATCTCCTTGGGAACCGTGATCTCGGGCTTCAGGTCTCGCAGGGCGAGATAGAGCTTCTCCATCGTGTTGAGGCGCATGTACGGGCACACGGCGCACTCGCAGCCGGAGGCGGGCTCCGCACCGATGACCTTCACGCCGGGTCGGCGCTTGCGCATCTGGTGCATCACACCCATCTCGGTCGCCACGATGAACTCCTCCACGTCCGTCGTGTTGACGACGTGGTTGATGAGCTGCGTGGTCGAGCCGATGAAGTCGGCCATGTCGAGCACGCTCTGCTCGCACTCCGGGTGGGCCACGAGTTCCGCGTTCGGGTACTCGCGCTTGAGCTTGATGAGCTTGCGTGCGGTGAACTGCTCGTGCACGACGCAGAACCCCGGCCAGACGACCATGTCGCGGCCGGTCTGCTTCATGACCCAGCGGCCGAGATGCCGGTCCGGGCAGAACACGATCTTCTGGTCGGCCGGAATCGACTCGACCACGCGCACGGCGTTCGTCGACGTGCAGATGATGTCGCTCAGCGCCTTGATCGACGCGGAGGTGTTGATGTAGCTGACGACCACATGATCCGGGTACTGCTCGAGCCACTCGGCGAAGACGTCCGGCGGGCAGCGGTCCGCCAGGCTGCAGCCGGCGTCGCTGTCCGGCATGACGACCGTCTTCTCCATGTTCAGGATCTTGGCGGTCTCGGCCATGAAGTGGACGCCGCAGAAGGCGATCACGTCGGCATCGGTCGCCTTGGCCTGCTGGGACAGGCCGAGGCTGTCCCCGACGTAGTCGGCGATGTCCTGCATCTCACCGTCCTGGTAGTAGTGCGCCAGGACGATGGCGTTGCGCTCCTTCTTCAGGCGCTCGATCTCGGCCTCGAGGTCGAGGGTCGGGTCGATGATCTCGCGATCCGGGATCGGACTGGGGAGCGGCATCTTCGGGATGGAGAGACTCATGCGTCCTGGGACTCCGGGGGGGAAGACTCAAAGGTAGCGGGCAACGAGCCCTCGACGTAGGGCCCCCCGGGGAGCACCGTCGAGGCGTGCCCGACGAGGCTGGCCTTGACGGCGGCCAGATCCGGGCTGGTGCCCAGGGCTTCGGCCATCGAGATCATCACGTTTCCGTCCAGCCCGCACGGATTGAAGGTGCGGAACGCGCTCAGGTCGGTCGTGACGTTGAGGGCCAGGCCGTGCCAGGTCACCCAGCGCCGGACGGCGATGCCCAGGCTCTGGACCTTGCGGTCCCCGATCCATACGCCGGTGAGGCCCTCCCGGCGGATGCCGGTGAGGCCGAAGTCGGCCAGGGTCCGGATGCCGATCTCCTCGAGATCGCGCTGGAACGCGTGCAGGTCCTTGCGGCTCTGCGTGAGGTGGACGATCGGGTACGCGACGATCTGCCCCGGGCCGTGGAAGGTCGCCTCCCCGCCACGCTCGACGGGCACGATCTCGAAGTCGCCGGCGTAGGCGCCATCCTTCGGGGTCTTCCGCCCCAGCGTGATGACCGCCGGATGCTCGCCGGTCAGCAGCAGGTTGGGGATCTCGTGGCGTGCCCGTGCCGCGACCAGGCGCTCTTGCAGCGCGTGGATCGTGGCGTAGGGGGCGACACCCCAATCGTGGTGGATCGCGGTCACGACGACTTCGGCGTGGCGCTGCGGGCGAACGCAGCCTCCTCGACGAGCGCGACGAAGCCGGGGGCATCCGTGCGGGCGTTGGAGGCGCCCACGCCGAGTTCGTCCTGGACGTAACGCATGCCGACCTGGTTGTCCGTCGCGGGGCCGACGATCACGTCGACCGCGAGATCGTTCTCCTGCAGCCAGCGCACGCCGCCCCAGGCCGCGACGAGGTCGTTGGCTGCGAGCACGTGGGCGTGGATGAAGGTCTTGAACTCGGGATCGCGCAGGATGGTGTCCACGCCGTACTGCCCGATGATGCCGTCGCCCATCTCGGCGACGACGACGTCGAGGTCGGAGCCGGCCTCGGCCTCGAGCCAGCGCAGGACGCGCTTGGCCACGGGGGCGACGTCATCCATGCCGGCGGTACTCGGCAGCCCGCAGTCCTGGAAGGTCAGGACCTTGCGGGCGCCGTGGTCTTCCATGTTGAGCGGGTCGCGCACGGCGGCCACGCCGGTGAGCTTCGCACCACCGACGGTGTAGCCGCGCTGGCTGAGCCCGGCGATGAGCTCGCACGCGGCGACCGTCTTGCCGGAGGTCATGCACGGGCCCGACACGACGATGAGCGGCGGCACGCGGGCGCCGGCCGGCGGCTCGCCCAGTGCGGCGTCCTCCAGGTTCAGCCCCTCGCCGTCGCGGGTGACCATGCCGAGCACCTCGACACGCAGGGAGTGGCCGACGTCGCGGTTCTCGCTCACGGCCTCGCCCAGGACGCCACCCAGGTTGAGCAGGTGGATCGTGTCGCCCGCCTTGATGCTCTCCGGCACGCGGCCGACGAAGCCGCGCAGCGCGTCGCGGCGCCCCAGGGCGCCCACGAGGATGTCCCCGCGGCCCACGTGGGCCATGCGGCCCGTGGTGAGCTCGACCTGGTCGTAGACGCGCTTCTCCTCGAGAGCACGCACCACGAGGACCTGGCCGCTGACGGCGTCGACCCGACGGGTGTAGGTCACCTCCGCCGGCAGCCCCAGCCGGGTGACGACGCTCATGATCTTGTTGGGGCGCACCTTCACTGGGCACCGCCCTTCGCCCGCTCCGCGGCGCGATGGCCGAGGGCGGCGGCGAGGCCGTACAGGTGGGCGAAGCCGTCGGCCTGCTCGCCGGTCCATGTGGCGCCCTCGCCATAGACGGCCACGTCGGGGTCCATGAGCGAGTGGGGGGAGCGCGTGCCCGTCACGACGGCCAGCCCCTGGTGCAGGCGGACACGCACTTCGCCGCTCACGCGGGCGTTGACGCTGTCGAGGAAGCACTCGAGGTCGCGCATGATGGGATCGAAGTACAGCCCCTCGTGCAGGAGGTTGCCGTAGAAGCTGCCGAGCGTCTCGCGCCAGAAACCCTGCCAGCGCGTCTGCACCAGCTTCTCGAGCTCGCGGTGCGCCTGGATCACGACCAGCGGGCCGGGCGCTTCGAACGCCAGACGGCCCTTGACGCCGAGGATGGTGTCTCCCAGATGCATGCCGCGGCCGACCCCGTGGCGTCCGGCGATCTCGTTGAGTGCACGCACGAGCGCGACGCCGCCCATGGCCTCGCCATCGAGCGAGACGGGCAGGCCGGCCTCGAAGCCGATCACCAACTCCTGGGCCTCGTCCGGCGCGTCACGGCGCGCGGCGGTCTGGGTGTAGACCGTCTCCGGCGGGACCTGCCAGCTGTCGTGGGTCTCCTTGCCGCCGATTGTCGTACCGAAGAGGCCGGCGTTGATCGAGTAGTCGACCGTCTTGGCGTCGATCTCGATGCCGCGCTCGGCGAGCCAGGCCGACTCCTGCTCCCGCGACCAACCCAGGTCCCGGATGGGGGCGTGGATCTCGAGCTCGGGGGCGAGGGCACGGATGGCCACGTCGAAGCGGATCTGGTCGTTGCCGGCGCGGGTGGAGCCATGGGCGACGGCGGTCGCGCCGACCTCGCGAGCCACGCGCACGACGGCCTCGGCCTGGGCCGTGCGCTCGGCGCCCACGGAGACGGGATAGGTCCCGCCGCGCAGGCCGTTGCCCTTGATGAGGTAGCTGACGAAGCGGTCGTAGACCTCGTCCTGGGCGTCGACGACGCGGTGGTCCGTGATGCCGAGCTCCGCGGCGCGGGCGGCGATCTCGTCGAGTTCCTCGTTCGTGAAGCCGCCGGTGTCGACGACCACGGTGACGATGTCGCAGCCGGTCTGCTCGCGCAGCCAGATGGCGAGGAAGGACGTGTCGAGCCCTCCGGAGAAGGCGAGAGCGATCTTGGGCATGGTGGGACCCCGGGTCGAGCGCCGATTCCGGCGTCGAACCGCGAATGGTAGGGCTTTCCGTCAGGCACCGCATCCAAAACCGTGGGCGGGGCGCTCCAACCCGTGCTTGTCGGGGGCGTGGGGGGCGGCTACCTTCCCGCCCTTCGACGGTTGACGTGCGGGCGTAGCTCAGCTGGATAGAGCGTCGGTCTACGGAACCGAAGGTCGGGGGTTCGAATCCTCCCGCCCGTACCACTCCGCTTCTGGAGTCGAGTCCCGTCGAAGAGCGCGACCGGTGCATCGGTTCCGCGCTCCCGCGCGGCCTGTTCGACGCGTCGCGCGGCGAGGCCTCGGCTCGAGCGGGCCGGCGTCCAGGCCTAGCGCCGGCGGTGCCGAGCCTCCTGCGTGCCCGGCTTGGCCTTGGCACAATTCTCGCACTTCGTGCTCTTCGCGCGACGCCAGCGCCGGCGCGGCGCCACGACGCGCACCTCGTCCGCGCCGCGCAGGGCGACGCCGTCGAGTGTCTCGCCCAGCACCGTGAGGGCGGTTGTCGTGGGCGTCAGGACCCCCGCGCCCACGAGCTGCACGGTGGAGACATGCAGCAGGAGATCGTCGAAGCCATCGTCGTTCACGTCGCGCACGCGCACCCGCCGGGGGGCCACGGCGATCGCCTCGCCCTCGCCATCGAGGACGCCGAGGCTCGTGCGGTCGATCGTCAGGACATCCAGATCCTCGCTGCCGAGCATGGCCATGGGCACCACCCCGCAACTGTCGAGGTTGACCGGGGCCGGCCCATCGGAACGGGGGCGGATGTCGAGCGTCGCCACGATCTCGGTCTCCCGGGCGCCGGTGTCCAGCACGATGTTGTCGACGGCGGCGTGGGTGCCGAACAGGCGGAACTGGGTCAGCGCCGACTGGGCGCCGAAGGTTGCGAGGTGGACGGATACGCCATCCAGCACGAGCTCGAAGACATCGTTCTCGAGGTCGATGTGCACCACCACGGCGTGGGCCACCCCGTCCCCCGGCGTGTAGCTGGCGACGGTCGTCGTGTCCTGCGAGCCGGTGGTCGCGTCGCGGATGATGACCACCACGTTGCCGTTGGACTGGAAGTGGATCAGGTTGGTGAAGGGCGTGCTGATCAGCAGGCGCAGGTCACTGTCGACCACGGCGTCCAGCGTCAGGCGGTAGGTGGTCT
>JARGNS010000094.1 GCA_029213105.1 Planctomycetota bacterium | reverse complement strand
GCCCCCCCCCCCCCACAACTCAGGTAGGGTGGACACGATGCGTCCCACCGTCTCCACCGGCGACCTCGCTCTCGCGGCGCAACCTGCCACGCGCGAGACGTTCAAGCCCTACGGGACCATCCTCACGCCCGGGGAGCGCACCTACCTCGGCCGACGCGGCAAGGTCCTCGTGACCCAGGACCGCCGCCGCCCCGCCCCCCGGCGCGTCTCGCACCTCGTCCGCTACCCCGAGGCCAAGCGCGTCATCACCTGCGTCGGCGCCACACCCATGTGGATCGTCGTCCACCCCGCCACCCAGGTGCCCGACGCCACCCCTGCGGCCTTCCTCGTCCCCGGCGGCGTAGGCCTCGTCCTCGCCGAGGGCGTCTGGCACGCCGGCCCCATCCCCCTGGAAGAGGCCACCTTCAGCGAGATGCGGGCGGCCGTCGGCCCCAGTGACCGCTTCGACCGCCGCGCCGTCCACGAGCTCGCCGGCGCCCAGGCCGTGCGCGTCCTCCTGCCCGAGGACCCCGCCTCCGGCAGCGGCGCCCTCGACCTCGCCGCGCCCAACGCCGTACTCGTCGATGCCTCCCTCCACGGCCGGGTCCGCCTCGGCTGCCTCGTCCTGGACGATCTCGAGCCCCGGGACGCCACCGAGCTCGAAGTCGAGCTGGCCCAGGCCGTCGAGGGCCTGCGCGCCATGTGGGGCCACGCCACCGACCTCGGCGAGATCCCCGGGATCGCCGTGGGGCGGGACCTCTACCGCGAGGTGGGCCTCGACGCCGATCGCTACGTCCCGCGGGCCGAAGCCCTCGTGGCCCACGTCCTCGCCGGCCACGGCGTGCCCCAGGCCGGGGCCCTCGCGCGCTCGCTGGCCCTCTTTGCCCTGCGCACCCGGATTCCGATCGCCGCCTACGACGGCGGCTCCGTCGGAGACCAGGTCCTCGTGCGCACCGGCGCTCCCGGCGAGGACTACCCCGGGCCGGACGGCCGGCGCATCGCCGTCGAAGGGCGTCCCGTGCTCTGCGGCCCCGACGGACCCTTCGGGAGTCCCATCGGCGACGCGCGCCGCGCCGAGGCCGGACCCAACGCCCGGCGGGTCCTGGTGGTGCTCTATCTGCCCCCTTCGGCCGACGATGCCACCATCGAGGGCTGGCTGGAGGGGGCCGCGAGGACCCTCCTGGCCCATGCCGGCGGACGAGAAGCAGGGCGTCTCGTCGTCGGCTGACGGTCGGAGATCCCACCCGGCCGCTGAATTCGGTAGGATCTCGCCCGCCCCGGCAGCTCCGCGACGTCACTTCGCGCGGATGTGTGCCGGTCGTGGCCTTGGTCCACGAGTCCGTACGAACCCAGAGACCTCAATCCGGAGATCCACTCGGATCTCCATCGGAGCACCGGCACCATGCCTTGGAAGACCGAGATCGATCGCATCGTGAGCCGCAACGTCGGAGACGCCTCGAAGGGCGGAGAGAGTGAGGTCGGACGCGCCAAGCGCACCTTGCAAGACCTCCTCGCCCTGGCCCCCGACCGCGTGGAGAGCCATTTCCACCTCGGCGCTGCCGACGAGATCCTCGGCGAGAACGCCGAAGACCTCCCCGAATCCGTCGGGGACGCCGTGCATTGGCGCTACCTCGGCGCCCTGGATGCCGCCGCCCGCCGCGGCGGCAAGGACCGCGTCGGCGAGCTGCTCGAGGACGAGACCTTCGAGGACTGCCTCGGCAAGCCCGAGGGGCGTGTGGCCCTGCGCGCCGTCGGTCGCCTGCTTCTGCGCGGTGGCCAGGACGAGCGCGTCTTCGCCTGGTATGTCCGTCACCTCGCCGATGTGAAGGAAGAGGACGACGGCAGCCGCCGTGATGCCGAGTTCCTCCTCGAGGAGGCCCTGCGCCGCGCGGATCGCTACGAGCGTGGCGAGCGCAACGAGGACGAGGCCCTCGCACGGCTGAACCGCGCCGGCGACTTCGCCGCCGAGGCCGGCCTCGAGCCGCGCGCCCGCGCGAAGGTCGACCGCATGATGCCGTCCGCTGCTACCGGGCCGCGCTGGAGGCCCTGCCCGACGACGACCCCTACCGCAGCGTGCTCGTGGGTGATCTCGCCCTGGCCACGCTCGGCGTGCGTGGCACGCTCGACCTGCTGCCCGAAGAGGACCGCGAGGCGCGCGACGAGGCGCGCGAGATCCTCATCGGCGAAGCCGACGAGGGCGAGGGGCGCTCCTACAACGCGATCTACACCCTCGGCATGCTGCACTACGAGGGCGGTGACCATGAAGCGGCCGCCAAGTGCTTCCGCGAGGCGGATCACCTCATGCGCGAGAACCGGGCCAAGGCGCGCATCGTGCACGCCCGCTCGCGCTTCTTCCTCGGGCACTGCATGCTCGAGCTGGGCGCCGAGGGCGACGAGCTCGACGAGGCCATCACCTACATCAAGAAGGACTCGGGCCCGAGCAACCTGGACGCCGAGATCAAGGACACCGTGTTCGAGGCCCTGCGCGCCGCCGCGCCGGACGTGCGCCTGCCCGGGCGTCGCGGCCGCGATGACGACCGCGACGGCGACCGCGAGGGTGGCCGGAGTCGTGGACGCGGCCGTGGCCGTGGCCGCGGACGCGGTCGAGGCCGGGATCGCGACGATGGCGAGGAGCGCGACGGCGACGACGCGCGCGAGGCGAAGCCGACGGGAGCCGCCGCGCATCTGGCCGCCGCCCTGAAGAAGCTGGTGGACGATCCCCACGCGGCCCTGGAGGCCGTGGACAAGGCCTTCCGCAGCCGCCCGGACTTCGACACGTGGCTCGGCGCCTACCGGGCCCGGCTGGCGGCCCTCGTGGGCCTCAACGTGCGCGACGAGGCCGTGCGCACGTACGAGCGACTGCGCGCCAAGCTCTACCAGCGTGGCACGTTCGATCGTCTCGAGGCCTTGCTCCTCGACCAGACCGGTCCCATGGCCGACCTGCTCGACGATCAGGCCTACCTGCGCGAGCTGATCGACCTCTACGAGGTCATGCCCGAGCGCACGGGGGAGTTCGTCGAGCAGTGCATCGCCTGTGCGCAGGCGTGCATGGAGGAGGGCACCCCGGAGTCGATCGCTTGTGCGGTCTCGATGCTGCAGGAAGCCGCCGCCCAGGACGAGGCCGCCGTCGGCAAGCTCCTCAAGGATGCGCTCGCTGCCGCCAAGAAGGGCAAGGTCGACCTCAAGGCGCCCAGCGTCAAGGACGCCAAGAAGATGGTGGCCGAGCTCGACGAGGAGCCGCACATCCTGCTCGTCGGTGGCGATGAAGGTCGTCGTCCGCACCTCGAGCGCTTCAAGGCGCTCGGTAGCGAGGTCGGCTTCGAAGCCTCCTGGATCTTCACGGGGGCCAAGCCGCCGAGCAAGACGATGGAGGAGATCGAGGAGACCGCCGAGGACAGCAGCGCGATCCTGATCCACCACCACACGGACGCGGACCTGCGGGCCGAGATCAAGAAGATGGCCGAAGAGATGGAGATCCCGCTGCGCGAAGCCGGCTGGATGGGCGCCGGTGGCGTCGAGGCCGAGGTGCTGCGCACGCTCGGTGACGCCATGGACGAGGCCGAGGAGTAGCCGTGTCTGCCACGCCCCCCGACGCAACGACCGAGCCGCTTTCCACCGAGTCCGCCGTGCGTGAGAGCACCGGGGACATGCACGCCGCCCGCCGCGCGCGCCTCATGGCGCGCGTGGGCGCGACGTCGGCCGCGCTCGTGGTGGCGTACCCCGAGCGCAACCGCAGCAACGACTCGAACCACCCGTACCGGCCGAGCTCCGACCTCTGGTACCTCACGGGCTTCGAGGAGCCGGAAGCGGCCATGCTGCTGCTTCCCGGCCACCCGGAGCACCCCTTCGTGCTCTTCCTGCGTGAGCGCAATCTCAAGATGGAGATCTGGGATGGCCCGCGCGTCGGGCTCGAGCGTGCGCGCGAGATGGTGGGGGCCGACAAGGCCTTCACCTTCGAGCAGCTCGAAGAGGAACTGCCGAAGCTCCTCGCCGGTCGTGCGTCGCTGCACTACAGCCTGGGCGTGGACGCGGCCATGGACGATGTCGTCCTGAAGTCGTACCGCAAGGCCCTGCGCACCGCCCGCGGTCGGGCCCGCGCACCCACCTCGATCATCGAGCCGGGGGAGGCGCTGCACGAGATGCGTCTCATCAAGTCCCCGGAGGAGATCGAGGCCATGCGGCGCTGCTGCGAGGTCTCGGCGGCCGGGCACGTGCGCGGCATGCGCGTCACCCGTCCGGGCATGACGGAGTTCGAGCTCCAGGCCGAGATCGAGCATGTCTTCCGCAAGCAGGGCGCCCGCTCGCCGGGCTACCCGAGCATCGTGGGCACCGGAACGAACGCCTGCGTGCTGCACTACATCGAGAACCGCGACACGCTCGCGGATGGGGACCTCGTCCTCGTCGATGCCGGCGCGGAGGTGGACTACTACACGGGCGACATCACGCGTACATGGCCGGTCTCCGGTGAGTTCAACGGCTACCAGCGCACCATCTACGACCTGGTGTTGCGCGCGCAGATGGAGGCCATCAGCCTCGTGAAGCCGGGCCTGCCGTGGCACGAGCTGCACGAGTGCACGGTGCAGGTCATCACCGAGGGCCTCTGCGATCTCGGGCTCCTCGAGGGGCCCGTCGAGAAGGCCATCGAGGACAAGGCCTTCAAGAAGTTCTACATGCATGGCACCGGCCACTGGCTCGGCATCGACGTCCACGACGTCGGCGCCTACGCGCGCGAGGGCGAGAAGAGCCGTCCGCTCGAGGCTGGCATGTGCTTCACCATCGAACCCGGCATCTACTTCCACCCGGAAGTGGAGAACTGCCCCACGGACTTCCTGGGCATCGGCGTGCGCATCGAGGACGACATCCTCGTCACGGAGGACGGCTGCGAGGTCCTGACGCGCGGCGTTCCGAAGGAGCCCGAGGAGATCATGGAGATCGTCGGGAAGGACGCCTGATGGCCCGTGCGCTCCTGCTCCTGGTCTTCCTGCTCGGCGTGGCCGGGTGCGGCGGGAGCGAGCCGGCCAGCGTCCTCGACCTGGCCAAGGAACGCGGCGCCTTGCGCGTCGCGATGGAGCCGACCTTCCGGCCCTTCGAGTCGCGCGACGAGAACGACGTGCTCGTGGGCTTCGACGTCGACCTGGCGCGCGTCCTCGGCAAGGAGCTCGGCGTCGAGGTCGAGTTCGTCAGCGTCGTGTGGGACAGCATCATCCCGACGCTGCTCGCCAAGAAGGCCGACCTCATCATGAGCGGCATGACGATCCTCGAGGAGCGCAAGCTCAAGGTCGACTACTCCGATCCGTACTTCCACACCGTCACGTGCCTGCTCGTCTCGACCAAGACGGCACCGGGCATCATCAGCGTGGATGAACTGAATCGCGAGGGCCGCACCCTCGTGGTGAAAGAGGGCACGACCGGCCACTTCGCCGCCGAGAAGCGCTGCCCCAAGGCCAAGATCGTCGCCGTGAAGACCGAGAACGATGCCGCCCGCGAGGTCACGCTCGGTCGGGCCGACGCGTTCCTCTACGACCTCTGGTCGATTCGCAAGCACAACAGCAATCACCCCGCCGAGACCTACGTGGTGTCGGAGGCCGTGACCAAGGAGCCGTACGCCATTGCGCTTCGCAAGGGCGACCCGGCCATGCGGGCGTGGCTCAACGGCGTCCTGAAGGCCATGCGTGCGGACGGCAGGATGCAGGAGCTCTATGCGAAGTACGGACTCGAGAACTCCGACTAGTCACGCCCTGCTCTCGCGGGATGCCGGCATCCGCCTCGGCGTCACCGTGGCGGTCCTCGGGGTGGCCGGCCTCTTCTTGTTCGTGCTCGCGCCGTACGACTACGCCTGGTCGCGCATGGTCGAGGGCAATCGCGTCAGCCAGTGGGCCTCGGCGTTCGCCACCACGCTGTGGATGTCGATGGCCGCCATGGTGCTCAGCGTCGTGTTCGGCCTCGCGGGCGGTCTCGCACGCATGTCCAAGAAGGCCGGCTGGAACCAGCTCGGCAGCATCTACGTCGAGTTCGTGCGCGGGACTCCGCTGCTGGTCCAGGTGATGTTCGCGTACTTCGTCGTGGCCGTGATCGTGGCCGATCTGCTTACCGGCGCCGGCGCACCGGTCGGGATCGTCTCGATGGCCGAGAATCCCCATGCCGTCGGCGTCGTGGCGCTCGGCTTCTTCGCGGGGGCGTACGTGGCGGAGATCGTGCGCGCGTCCGTGGAGTCGATCCCCCGCGGCCAGAGCGAGGCGGCCCTGGCCCAGGGCATGACGCAGCGCCAGGTCTACCGCTTCGTCGTCTTCCCCCAGGCCATGCGGCGCATGCTCCCGCCCCTGGCGGGGCAGTTCGCGAGCCTCATCAAGGACAGCTCCCTGCTGATGCTGATTCCCGGCGTCATCGAGATCTCGATGCGCACCAGCCTGATCCGCTCGCGCACCTACATGGACAACGAGCCGCTGCTGATCTCGCTCACGCTCTATCTCGTGCTGTGTTTTGCCCTGTCCCGACTCTCCCGCCGCCTGGAGTTGAGGTTGGCGGGGTGACCCCCGCGAGGGCAGTACGCTCGCATGGCGTGCGCGCTGGCCGTGTGGAGGGCCCGCGAAACCGGAGGAACGCCTCGTGAAGCGATCCGTGCTGTACCTGCTCGGGGGCCTGCTGGTCATCGGCGGCTTGGTGGGCCTGGAGCTCGTCTCCCTGGGCATCCTCGGAGGCGACGACGGCGGCGGTGCAGGCGGTGACGCCGACTTGATCGGTGTCGAGGCCCCGGATGCCACCAAGGGAGCCACGCTCAAGGGCACGGGGGATGGCACCCCGCGCGGCGCCGACGCGGACGTTGCCGTCGTCGACCCCTTCGACAGCGTCCCCGCGGAGGTGCACGGCAGCACCCCGAATGGGGGGGCGATCCGCGGCCGCGTCATCCGCAAGGACGGCGGCGTGCCGTTGGCCGGCGTGCGCGTGACCTTGGGCCGCCCGGACTCGATCCTGACGTACCTGCGCGCGAAGGCCAACGGCCGCTTCGACGAGCTCGAAGCCCGCACCGGCTCGGACGGCCGCTTCGCGTTTCTCGATGTCACGCGCTCGAAGGGCTACGTCGTCCGTGCCCGTCATGAGGGCTACGCGATCGCCTCGAGCGAGGACGACCTCGACCTCACGGCACGCGACGGCATCGACCTCGGTGATCTGGCGCTCGGCCAGGGGGGGACCCTGACCGGCCGCGTGGTGGGCCCCGAGGGCACGCCGCTGCCCAACGTGCGCATCGTGATCGCCTGGCGTATCTCGAACCCCATCGGCATCATCCTGGCCGATCCCGATACCGTGCCCGAGATCGAGCGCGAGGTGCGGACCGGCCCGGACGGCCGCTTCAAGGCCGAGCGACTGGATCCGACGCCGAAGACGATCATCGCGGTCGCCCCCTCCGGCGCCTCCCAGGTCGTGCGCAGCGTCTCCCTCGAGGACGGGGCGCTGAAGGCGATCGACGACATCCGCATGCCGGGCCAGGGCGTGATCGCCGGGACCGTCGTGTGGGCGGACGGCAAGCCCATCGCCGGCGCGCGCGTGTTCGCCGCGCCGCGCATGCAGGCGGCCGTGCGCACCGTGGAGACCGACGCCGAGGGCGCCTTCCGGTTGGCGTGGTTGCCCGAGGGGGAGAACTACGTCATCGGGACCCTGGTCGAGGGCCTGCCCGTGGACCTGACGATGGGCGTCTCCTTGGGCGAGGAGAACGCACGCATCGAGTTTCCGCTGGCTGGAAGCCTGAAGGGCGTCGTGGTGGCGGCCGAGGGGGGTGCCCCGCTCGGCCGCTTCGCCGTGCAGGTGGACGACGCCGAGCCGCCCGAGGACTTCCAGATGCGTTTCGTGATGGAGCAGGTCAAGCGCGGCGTCGGGCCGACACCGTTCGAGGCGCAGGACGGCTCGTTCACCTTCCCGCGTGTGGCGGCCGGCACCTACCACCTGACGATCTCGGCGGCGGGCTACCCGGACGTCGTGAAGGAAGGCGTCGTCGTCGTGGCGGGAGAGGCGGCCGAGGTGCGCATCGAGGTGCCGCGCGGCCACATCGGCAAGGGCATCGTGCGGAAGGCCAGCGGCGATCCGCTCGCGGGGGCCCGCCTCTACGTGGTGCAGGGGGTGCCGTCGTCGGCTTCGGGCGTGAACCTGTCGGGCTACCTCTACGGGCGCGAGCCGGACGTGGTGGCGCGCGGGGATGGGAGCTTCGAGCTTCCGCCCCAGACCCCCGGCGTCTACAGCCTCATTGCCGCGCACCCCACGGCACTGCCCGGCATCTTGCGCTCGGTCGACCTCGAGGCGGGCGATGCGTCGGACCTCGAGGTCCGCATGCCGCCCTCCGGCACGATCCGCGGGCGCCTGCTCGATGAGTCGGCACGCCCTGCCAAGAACGAACAGGTCTACGTCGTCTACCGCGACGGCGTCGTGCGGACCGCGCGCACCGGCGAAGACGGCCGCTTCGAGCTGGCCGGCATGCCCGTGGGCCGGCTCGTATGCCGTTGGCTGTCGCTGCTGGACGTGAAGACCTACGCGACGTTCATGCGTCCTGGCTCAGACGACGAGGCGCGCAGTTCGGCGTTCGACGCGCTGCGCGAAGAGCACGGCGAGCACGATCTGCAGGATGGGGCCGTGATCGAGATCGCCTTGAACATCCCGCGCCGCGTGGAGGTGAGCGGGCACTACCGCATGGGGGGCGAGCCGCCGCCGGCGAAGGTCCGCAACTTCTTCGTGACGGTGTTCGGCGGAGCGAAGTGGATCGAGGTGACGCTGGAGGAGGAGGGCGCGTTCGAAACGCGCCTCCTGCCCGGCAAGTACCTGGCCTACGGCCCAGGCGCGAGCGGCGAGTGGACGTCGACGGAGATCGAGATCCTCGAGGGCCCCACCTTCCGCCTCCTGATCGACATGAAGTAGCGCCTGACGCGACGGTGTGTGCGTCCGGCGCCGGCTCACGAGGACGCGAAGAACGACCGCGTGAGTTCCGCCGCGCGCGCTTCGTCCAGACGGGCTGACCGCTCGAACCCGACCGGGAACACCGACCTTCGGAGGCTCGAAGCGACGCGGCGGAACCCTCGCGGGCGCCTCCATGCCCTCGTCCAGGCCGCCCCGGTGGTCACCTCGAGGGCCCCATTGCCCCAGAATGGTGTTGAATCATCCAATGACCCCCATATCTTGGGGCCTGTCGGTCGGTTGGCGTAGCATCCCCCCCGCCTCAGGGAGGGCGAGGCCACGCACCCATTTGCCGGGGAGGAACGCGGCCCATGCTGCCTACGAACTTGACGCCGCTCGAGGTCTTTGACGCCGGGATCCATAGCGAGACCCTGGCCTTCAAGATGTACGACAAGCTGTCCAAGCGCATCGAGGTTCCTACCCTTCAAGCGCGTCTGACGCAGCTGAAGAAGGACGAGAAGGACCATCGCAAGACGCTGCGCGCCCATCGACGCGAGCTCTTCGGCCCCGAGCCGGCCTCCATGAACGAGGCCGAGGCTGCCGAGATCTTCGGTCTGGTCGACGTCACCGCCGTCCAGGACAAGGACTCCCTCATCCAGACTCTCTTCGCAGCGATCCGCTACGAGGAGTTCAGCGCCTACTTCTACGACAAGCAGCGCCACCGCATCCCGAACCGGGAAGCACGCATCTTCTTCGAGGTCCTGTCGAGCGAGGGCCAGTTCCACGCCGACATCCTCAAGCGTCAGATCGAGGCCGTGCGTGAGATGCACCTCGAGCTGGACGAGCGCGGGCGCACGGTCGAAATCCTGCGGTGATGCCCTGCGGCAAAGCCGCGGGCATCAGTGTGGTTGGGGGGCTCCGCCCCCCTCGGGCGAAGCGCTGAGGTGATGGCTCCGCCATCACCGGCGCCGCCCTCTCCCCCCTTGCGGGTTGAGTACTCCGCTGGCAGACCGCTCGACCCCTGCGACGGGGCAGGACGGGGCAGGCGCACGGTGGATGCCCGGCGGCAGAGCCGCGGGCATCAGTGTGGTTGGGGGGCTCCGCCCCCCTCGGGCGAAGCGCTGA
>JARGNS010000093.1:658-10029 GCA_029213105.1 Planctomycetota bacterium | reverse complement strand
GAGGCCGAGGATGAGTGAGCGTGACATTGTGGTGAGGCTGATGGACTACGACAAGTGCAGCGACACCGACATAGACGAAGCCGCCACCACCATCGCCACCCTCCGCTCCCGCGTGGCGGAGTTGGAAATGCGGGAAGATGAGTACAAGACCATTGTCGCAGACATCAGCAACGCCGCAGACGCCGCCGAGGCCCGCGTGGCGGAGTTGGAGGCAATCGTTGGGCGGCTGCCGCTCACGGCGGACGGGGTGCGGGTGGTGCCGGGCGACCTGCCTTGGTTCGAGTTCGACGGCGCAATGCGGCAGGCGGATGACATCTCGCTGGATTCTCGATCAAACAGGGACGGGTCGTTTGGGATGGCGTTCATCGTCGGAGACGATTGTGAGTGGATTCCCTTGTCCGACTGCTACTCCACCCGCGAGGCCGCAGAGAAGGCGAGAGAAAGCGAGGCCGAGCAATGAGTAACCAAGCCAAGCGTGACGAGTTGGCCGAGTTGTGCGGGTACGACCTGTCGGGGGAGCCCTACAGAACAGGGTTGTTGGACCACCCCTTCCCCGACGGCGACCTCACCGCGTTGGCGGCGGTGTGGCCGGAGGAGTTGTACTTGATAGTGAGCAACGAGCCCGGCGTCGGCCCGCCCGGCAACCCGTGGTACGCCTACGGCGAGAATACCAAGACCGGCGATGAGTACAAGCACAACGCCCCCACCGAATACGACGCCCGCCTAGACCTGACGATCGCGGTGATGGAAGCGAAAGAAAGCGAGGCCGAGGATGACTAACGAACTGACCGGCACCTAGCCAGCACCCCTCCCCGGTGCTATACTTAGCATGGCAAAGAGCGAACTGCACTCGGCTCTCCTTGAGGGCTCCGAGATCGGCCGTCAGGTGGACCTGGAGCAGGAGTACCGCGACGAGGGCATCAATCTCTACCAAGAGATGCGGCGGCGGTCCGAGTCCAAGGGCGATGCAGCCATGCTCAAGCCGGGCGAGATCATGCTCGGCCACTGGTTCGGCCCGCTCGAATCCTCCATCGGCATCGCCCGCGAGAACATGCTCAAGACTGGCAGCGGCCCCTCGGCCGTGGTCCTGTCCCCGTGCCTGCGGCTGATCGAGGCCGACCTGCTGGCGGTGCTGACGGTGCGGGAGGTGCTGGGCAGGTTCCTGTCTGACCACTCGGCCAGGCACGGCGTCAAGCTCCTGTCGGCCTGCTACGCGGTGGGCCGTGCAGCGTTCGCCGAGATCAACTTCGAGGCCATCAACAAGGAGCAGCCCGGCGTGGCGTGGATCTTGACCGAACGGGTCAGGAGACTGGACGCCTCGCAGGTGCAGTGGTGGGCAAACCGAAGCCTCGACGACCCCATGAACGAGCGGCGGGTGGCGATTGCACTCGGGGCGTTCCTGATCGAGCACCTGATGGAGGCGGCGTACATCGGCCCCGTGTTCGAGTCCGACAAGGCGTTCGGCCTGCGTATGAAGCGGGAGGGCAAGCGGCAGAGCAAGATGCTGGTCATGCACTCGGAGGTCTACCGCCTCATCGACGAGGGCCACTTCATGCGGCAGATCCTCCGGCCCAGGTTCGGGCCGATGGTCGTCCAGCCCTACCCGTGGAGCAAGGAGTTGGAGGGTGGGTACGCCAAGCTGCGGACCCCGTTCATCTCGAAGCTCACCAACCGCCAGCGTGACGCGATCCGCGAGCCGGGCACGGACCTAGTCTACGAGGGCGTCAACGCTCTGTCTGCGGTCGGCATGTCGATCGACCAACGCATCCTCGACGTGGCCCAGGCGGTGTGGTCGAGGGGCGGAGGGCGGTTGTCGATGCCGCCGAGGGACCAGCTACCGTTCCCGCCGTTCCCGCCCAAGTACCGCCCCGACGGCAGCACCGGCTCCGAGCGGTGGTCCCAGTGCAGCGACGAGGAGAAGCAGTCGTGGAAGGAAGCTGCCCGCCAACGCCGCCGCGACGAGCGTGACCTCGCCGGGCAACGCACCGAGACCGCTGGCATCCTCGACCTCGCCACCCGGTTCGGCGACGAGGACGCCATCTACTTCCCCCACCAACTCGACTTCCGCGGCAGGGCATACCCGCTCCCCGTGCATCTCAACCACCAAGGGTCCGACCTGTGCCGAGGCTTGCTCCGGTTCGCCAACCCCGTGAAGCTGGGCAACGACGGCATGTACTGGCTGTGCGTCCACGCCGCCAACTGCTACGGCGTTGACAAGGTGCCGTTCGACAGCCGGGTGGAGTGGGTCCAGCAGCACGCCGACGACATCAGCCGCGCCGTCAGCGACCCGCACCGGGACGAGTTCTGGAAGTCGGCCGACGACCCGTGGCAGTTCCTCGCCGCGTGCTACGCCCTCGACGACACCGACGCCGGGGAGAAGATCCCGGTCCACTTCGACGGCAGCAACAACGGCTTGCAGTGGTACGGGGCCATGACCAAGGACGAGATCGGCGGGGCACTGGTCAACCTCATCCCCGGCGACAGCCCGGCCGACGGGTACATGGACGTGTGCAACGCGGCTCGGGATGCGGTCGGGCTCGACGCCGAAGCCCACCCGGACGCGATCGAGTGGCTTATCAGGGATGTGGTCAAGCAGCCGGTGATGACGCAGACCTACGGCGTGACCGGGTACGGTGCTCGGGGCCAGATCCGCCGCAAGCTGGGCGAGTTGGGCGTCGAGGAGGGGAAGGCCAAGGACATCGCCAAGTACCTCGCGGCCAAGATCGAGGAGGGGATCGGCGACAAGTTCCCCGGTGCCAAGACCGCGATGGCGTGGCTCAAGGCGTCGGCGACGGCGATCGCAGACAGCGGGGAGTTCCTGCGGTGGACCTCGCCCATCGGGATGCCGGTGATCCAGGACGGGTTCAACTACTGCAACCAGGGCAAGACCGGCTCCTACGTCACGACCACGCTGGGACGCATCCGGGTAGCCAAGGCCGACGCACCGCCCAAGCGTTGCAAGCAGATCAGCGGTGCGGCCCCCAACTTCGTCCACTCCATCGACTCGTCGCACATGATGATGACGGCGATCTGTATGCGTGACGAGCACATGGACTTCAAGGGTGTGCATGACTCGTTCGGGATGCACGCGGGTTGCTCGTCGCGGGGGCGGCAGATCATCAACGAGCAGTTCGTGTTGCTGGCAAAGAGTGACATACTTGGTGCCTTGCACGCCGAATGGGTGGCTAAGTACCCAGAGGTTGTGATGCCCGACCTGCCCGAGTACGGCAACCTCGACCTCGACGAGATCGAGCAGTCGCAATACCTGTTTAGTTAGAGGGGTGGCGTAAGTGAGGGAACGAGGCGACGGCCGAACCGTCACAGTCCTGTTCACCCGCCCCTGCCGTCCCTACCGACGCTGCGGCTGGAGAGTTCTCCGCCGCCGTCCAGTTGCGTGGTTCGCCTTCCATCTCAACAAGTTGCTGGGCCACCCGCACTGCCACTGTGCGTTCTCGGACGGTGAGAGTGTCAGGTCCGTGACGTTCGGCAGGCTGGCACACTACCCGTACCTGAGTTACATCGAGCACCCGATGCTGTCCGCGTCGGTGTCGTTCCGGGTGGAGAGCCCGCCAGACATGGAGCGGCGAGCCAGGTGGTCGTGCGTCAGTGACGTGCGTGACATGCTGCTGGCGTGCGGGATCACGACCGACGCCGCACTCACCCCGTCGGCACTACACAAGATACTGGAGTCGCACCCGAATGTTGTCCAATCCGTTCTCGTCACCGCCTGAACTCGCGTCCGACCTCATCGAGGCACTGGACGAGCACACGCCCGCTGTCGATCCGCACCCCGGCGACATGCGGGACGGCGAGTCGGTGGCCGACCTGATGTACCGGGCTGGCAAACGCGACCTCATCAACGACCTACTCAACGCCTACAAATTGAAAGGGGGCAACGATGGGATTCCTGAGTCCGAAGCTCCCTGAGTCCGACCCCGAACCGATCCCCGAGAAGGAAACCGACACGCTCAAGAACCAGGAACTCGCAATCCAGCGGGCACGACGGACGAGCGAACTGGTTTCACGTCGGTCCCTGATCGTCAACCCGTCCACAGGTGGCGGTGGAGACGGCGGATTGGCAGTGAGGCGGTAAATGGCTGACAAGATGAACGCCGGTAGTCGATTCCAGACCGGCATGACAGAGTCGCAGGCGATACTCGATGTCGCCCGCGAGTGTGCTGCTCTGACTGATCCGCCTGTCCTTCCTCCCGAGGGGCAGACGGCGACATCGTCACTGCCGGAGTCGTACCAGTCGATCGGTTCCTACGCCGTTCTTAGCATGGTCGGTCGAATGCTCTCGGAACTGTACCCTCCGGGGTTCCCGTGGTTCCAACTCTCGATGCGGCCCGAGATCCGGTACAACGTCCAGTCCGACCCGGAAGAACTCCGTGGCCTGTCCGAGATCCTGATGCTCACCGAGCTCCAGGTCCAGGCGACACTGGAGTCCAGCGGCATCCGTCCCAACGACAACTCGTCACCTGCCGGGTTCCTTACCCAGAAGGTCAAGAGCCTCCGTCAGTTGATCGTGACCGGCGACACGCTGGAACGCCTCGACGACGACTTCCGCATCCGGGTGTACCGCCGCGACCAGTACGTCACCAAGCGTGACTCCCGCGGCGACGTGCTCTACCACATCACCCGCGAGATGGTGGACCCGCTCAGCCTGACAGAGGACCAGCAGTCCGCGTCCGGCCTCGACATCGCCAAGATGCGTGAGTTGCCCGCCGACAAGCGGATGCACCCGCTCTACACCTCCGTTGACTGGCAGCCCGAGTCGAAGGTGTGGCACATCTCGCAGGAGATCGACGGCAACGTCATCAACGAGTCCGACGAGGATGTGTCGCCCTACTTCGGTACCCCGTTCCGTCTGGCCCCCGACGAGGACTACGGCCGCGGCCACGTCGAGTTGAACATCGGCAACCTCCGCTCCAACAACACGCTGGAGAAGCGGCTGCTCGACATCCACTCGATCATGTCCAAGGCGGTCCCGGTCATCGACCACGGCAGCCCGACCCGCGAGCACCACCTGACGCTGGAGACCGGCGTTCCTATCCGGGCGAAGGTCCGCGACGGGAAGATCCAGGACATCGCGTTCCTGGGCTACGGCAACATCGCCGAGCACCGCAGCCTCATGGACGGCATCGAACGCAAGACCCGCGAACTCGCACAGGCGTTCCTCGTGGAGTCCGCGTCCAGCCGTGACGCCGAACGGGTGACGGCCTTCGAGCGTCGTCGCAACGCACAGGAACTCAACTCCGCGATCGGCGGCGTCTACCCCTCGATCAGCGACTCCCAGCATGTCCCGATGCTGCGTCGTGCGATCTATGTCCTCAACAAGAAGGGCATCCTCCCGTCCAAGAAGCTCGACGAGAGCATCTACGAGATCCGCAGCCTCACTGGCCTCACCGCCATCGTGCGTGACCAGAAGGCCCAGTCGTTGCTCGACCTCGCACAGGTCGCACAGGCACTCGGCCCCGAGGCGTTGCAGCAGATCGACATGGGCGTGCTGATGGAGACCTTCCTGACCTACCGCTCGATCTACGAGCCGGGGTTGAAGCTGACGCCCGAGCAGATTGCAGAACGACAGCAGGCCGAGCAGGCCAATCAGGCTCAGGCGGCGATGGTCGAGGCCGGTGCTAACACCGCGGGCCAGATCGCCGTGGAGCAGGTACGTCAACAAGGAGCATGACATTGACTGATGAGCAGACAACTGGAGAGATCCAGCCTGCCGACGAGCAGACGACCGAGCGGCCCGAGTGGCTGCCCCCAAAATTCAAGACGCCCGAGGATCTCGCCAAGTCCTACACGGAGTTGGAGAAGAAGCTCGGTGCCCCCAAAGACGACATATCCATCGAACGCGATGCCCCGACAGAGGCGGTCCCGGAGACTGAGGACGCCCTGAACAACGCGGGCATCGCCTTCGAGGATGTGTACGCAGCCGTTGCCACGGACGGCAAGCCGACGGAGAAGCAGTACAAGGCCCTTGCCAAGCAGGGGCTCTCTGCCAACGCCGTCGATCGCATGGTCCGTGCCGAGGTTGCGATCCGCACCTCGATCGCGGGCACTGTGACGAGTGCCGTTGGTGGGGAGGAGCAGTACGCCGAACTCCAGCAGTGGGCCGCGTCCGAGGAGTCGGGACTGTCCGACGCCGAACTCGACCGCTTCAACGCCGCCGTGGTCGGACCGCAAGCCACCCCCGAGTCCGCGAAGGAACAGGTCGAGTACCTGCTCTGGAAACGGGAGCGTGCTGGTGGTGCCGCCCCAGCCCCCGAGCCCGAGAAGCCCGGCCTCATCACTGGCCGTCCCGCGGCTGGTGGCGTTGGTGGCTTCGGCTCCTTCGAGGAGAAGCGTCAGGCTGCGGTCGATGTCCAGAAGGGCAAGATGCCGGTCGCCGAATACAACCGCCGCTTCGCACTCACTTCGCCCGACTACCTCAAGCCTCCCCGGAGACCGTAACCCATGCAGAAGTATCCCAAGGGCCTCGTGCTCCCTCTTGAGAAAGAGGGCTTCACCTGGTCATTCGAGACCCGCCGTGCTGGCAGTGCCAAGCTCAAGTCCATCACCTGCTTCATCGTCGATCGTGAGACCGGCAAGCGTGTGACCTCGGCGTCCGGCAGCGACGAACTGTCCGCACTCCGGGCCGCGGCCAAGCAGGCGAGCGGTATGCCCAAGCCCATGTCCGCACGCGAGATGGCCGACGAACTCGCCAAGGCCCGTGCCGACACCGAGAGCCTCAAGGCCAAGCTGGAGTCGGCATCGAAGCCCGCTCCCAAGGCCGCTCCCAAGCCCCGCACGCTCCCCAAGTCCGACACCAAGTCCGACGACAACTGACCCTCACCGCCGCCCGGCTAACGCTGGGTGGTGGCTTTCCTATCCGCAGGACACCCGCACCACGTTGGTCACGGGGCCTGCAACTACGAGTCTACAGCGAAAGCTACAGGCCCAACGCCAACGGGAACAACCGCAAGGCCCCGAACGCCACGGACAACTTGTGTGCTGGAAGCGCAGACCGACTGGTTTGTACCACCTCACATAAGGAGTCCAGCAATGGCTGGTACTGAAAGATTCTTGGAGAAGTCCGGCGACGTGTACTCGCTGGCCTTGGAAAATCGCTTCACCGATTCAATCCTCACCGAACTCCGGGCCAAGACGATGTTCGTCCCCGGCATGTTCGGTGCGGAAGATGCCCTGCCCGGTCAGGTCATCGCAGAGAAGACCATCAACTACGGCAAGAGCCACCGCTTCGAGTGGTTCGGTGCCGACTACGCCGCCGAGGAGCACACTCCTGGCGACGAGATGATCGGTCAGCAGTTTGAGTTCGATAAGGGCACGATCACGGTCGATCCCTTCATCGTCAAGCACTTCGTCACGGCCCTCGAAGACTACGAGATCAGCCACTACAACCCCGACTCCAGCATCTCCCGTGCCATCGGCATCGGCCTTGCTGAGGAGTTGGACGACCGCGCTGTCCTCACCTGCATCTCGGCAGCCCGCACCGCGGCCCTGACCAAGAACGGCATCACCATCCACCCCGGAGGCAACCTTGTCTCCCGCGTGGACGCGAGTGCCACCTCTGTCGATGACACCTCGACTGGTCCCTACACCGACGACTCGACCGGCTCCGGCAACATCGACGATGACGTTGCGGAACTGGCCTACAAGCTCGACCAGGACGGCGTGCCCGACGAAGGCCGCTACCTCGTCATCCACCCGTGGATTCGCTCCCTGCTCCGTCACGAGACCACGCAGTTCAACCGCGACTTCACCGGCTCGGGCGGCGACCGGAACATGCGCATGATCGGTCAGTGGCACGGCTTCAACGTGCTCAACCCGTACAAGCGGATGCCCACCGGCCTCAACACCGACAAGCCCTCGAAGTACCAGGTTGACTGTACCGTCGCCACCGGCATCCCCGCCGCACTCGCGTTCTGCGGTGCGTCCACGGGTCAGGCCGCGATCGGTCTCGTCAAGGCCGCCGAGATGCGTGGCTACGTCGAGGCTCAGGAGACCAAGAACACCATCTTCCACAAGGGCCAGCTCATGTGTGGCTTCGGCGTTCTGCACCCGCAGTGTGCCGGACTCATCCAGATCACCGCTGCCTAATGAAAGGAGGGACCATATATGTCCTTTGACCAGATCAAGTCCAGGCGTTCCTCCGACTCGGAGGCCATGCCCACCACTCCCATCTCGAATGCGACTCTCACTCACTGGGGCGATGGCCCCGTGTACCGCACCCGCGTCACGATCCCGACCGGCACCACGCTCACCGTGGCTGACCAAGCGGGCAACAGCGTCGGTGCGGGTGGCCTCCAGGTTCTCGACATGCCCGAGGGCGTGATCTCGTTCCTTGGTGCGTCCACCGACATCACCTACACCATCGCCGCCTTCACTGGTGACGCTGACATGGTGAGTGCCCTTGGCACAGCCACGGCAGGCACCGACAACGGTGCCCTGTCCACTACCGAGGCGAACATCATCGCCTCGACTGCGACAGCCCTCGACGGCACCGGCACCTTCGCCGGGGCCAGCACGGCTGCCGCGTTCCGCGACGGGTCCGCTCCCGCCGTCGATGTGTACCTCAACGGCGGCTCTGGCTCGACCGACTGGGCGAGCGACCGTGCGATCGACGTGGCTGGCACCATCGACATCGTGTGGTGCTACTGCGGCGACAACTAACCCACTCAACGGGGCTGTCCTAACGGATGGCCCCGTTCTTTGTCAGGAGGAAAGATGAACTACAAACTACTGATCGCTGTGGGCACCGTGCTCATGTTTGCTGCGGGGTGTGCATCCCTGTCCGACGCCTTCGGGTACTCGCAGGATGCCAGGGACGGCTTGGCCAGCGAGCGGGCCGTGCTCGTATCGGAGCTTGAGGCTGCGGTAGACGCTGGGGACGAAGAGAGAGCAGCCGCTATCAATGATGCTATTGCCGACCTGAACCGTGCTGACACAGCGATTGCTGATGCACAGGCTTCGGCGGTCAAGTACATGAACGAGGATGGGACCGTCAACGTACCGGCCGCGGCCCGTGAGGTGTCCCTGTCTCTTCCCTTCCCCGCCAACATCGCCGTGCTGCTCGGGCTCCCGCTCGTAACGGCTGGCGTACAGGAGTGGCGGAAGTCGAAGGTGTCCAGGGAGTTGAACCAGGCCGTGACTGTGGCTACGGAGACTGTCGCGAGCGTGGACGCCATGCGTGAGGTCAACGCCGAGCTTGCGGACCAGATGTCTGACAAGGCGACTCGTACTGCTGCGTGGAAGGCCATGAGCCCTGAGACCTACCGTTTCATCAACGACAACCGGAACACTTGAGGGGCTGTGCATGAGTGACGAGAACAATCAGCTTGACCGCCTCGAGCACGACGTGAGAGCAC
>JARGNS010000093.1:0-599 GCA_029213105.1 Planctomycetota bacterium | reverse complement strand
TTCCTCGCGGCCGTAACTACTTCACTCGTCGCCTTGCTCACGGGCAAGGGCGGGTAGCCACCTGAGAACCGGAGGCCGGACAATGACTGACCGCAAAGTGTACGGCACCGTGATCGACACCGCAGTGTGGGGATGGAATCCAAATGGCTGATTTCGCTGTAAACTCAGTAACCGTCAATGCCGATGGTTGGTCCGCTGATGTCGTTCTCGACGGGCAGGCGGGCGAGCAGGGCAACATCGCCTACGACTTCGGCACGCCGGGCTCGACCTCGACCAGCGACTTTTACATTCTGGTGACGAGTCAGGGCTACAACGCGACGGGCTCGCTGGGCACCACCACCCGCTACGTCTACGCGACGAAGGCGGTGCGCAAGCCGACTCCCAATCAGGCCGACCTCGACGAGACGGACAGCGGCGGCAACATGACCGTCCGCGTCTCCCTGTCCGACTGCGTGTACGACGACGACGACGCATCGGGCTCCGGTGCCGATCCGCAGGTGGTCATCAACACCGGCACGTTCACCAACGGTGCCGACACCAACACGGCGTTCAGCGACTCGGCCACCAACAGCAGCACCCTCGACTACCCCAAGGCGTTT
>JARGNS010000092.1 GCA_029213105.1 Planctomycetota bacterium | reverse complement strand
CCGGGCCACGCCCCTGCAGCGCAGGGTCGGGCGCCGCCCCGGCGAGGTCAGGCCGCGGCGCGGGTGCGGCCGCGTCGCGGCGGGCCAGCGCGTCCTCGAGTTCGGCGATCTGGCGCTGCATGCGCGCGATGTCCTCTTCGCTGTAGAGGGCGACCGTCCCCGGGGGGGGCGTCGGCTCGCTCGGCGCCTGGCCGCGGGTGCTGACACCCCAGGCCACCACGAGCGCCGACAGCAGGATCCAGGGCAGGGCGGCGCGCATCGTGGAGCTCCTCGGACGCGAGTCTAGCGCGTGACGACGGCACGTGTCGCACGTGTGAGAAACAGCAGCCGTAGGGCCGTGCCGTAGGCAGCACGGCGATCCCCGTAGCCCCCCGGCTCCTTCGCAGGCCAGGTGCCGCCCCGGGCCTGGCTCTTCACGAGTTGCCGCGCGACGTCGACGTACCAGTCGGCCAGGGGCAGCGCGAGGGCGGTGCCGACGCGCTCGGCCAGCCACAGCTGGTAGGGATCCGCGACGTCGGGACGCCCGAGCGCAGCGAGCGCCGCACGCGCCTTCACCACGACCTTGTCCTTGCGCAGGCGAGGCAGTGCCTTCACGCCGCCCCGGAGGGCCGCTGCCGCGTAGAAGTACGAGGTCAGCCCGGCGGCGGTCATGACCCAGGTGCCCTTCGTGGCCCTGCCGGTGGCACGCTTGCCCGCCGCGGGGCGGTACCCCCACGAGCCGTCGGCCAGTTGCGTCTGGGCGAAGTGATCGCGCGCGCGCCGCCACACCTCCTTGGGCACCTTCGCGTCCGTCTCGTGCACCGCGGTCCAGAGTGCGAACACCGCGACCTGGGTGTTCGAGTGATCCCCTTGCGCCTCGAGGCCCTGGGCCTTCGGGCCGTAGCTCCACATCCCGCTTGGCAGTTGACTGGCAACCAGCCGCGCCACGTCCGCCGCGTTGCGCTCCGCCTCCGCGCCCCCCACCGTGCGCGTCGACTGGGCGAGCACGAGGAAGGCCGTCGCGTAGGTCGCCCAGGGAGAGGCCTCGCCGAAGAGGGCCGCGTGTTCCTGCGCCCACGCCGCACCACGCTTGAGGGCCTCGGGCGCCCCGCCGGCGGCGGCCAGCGCGTACATCGCCAGGCCCGTGAGGCCCGCGCTGCCGTGGGGCAGGGCGCGCCGCTTCGCACCGGGCAGCAGCGGCCTGCCGGCCGTGCCGTCGTACGCCCACGCGCCGTCGCGGCCCTGGGCCCGCGTCAGCGCAGCGCGGCCCTTCGCGAGGGCCTGCTCGATGCGACGCGCCAGGGCCTTGTCCCCGAGCTCGGCCTCCTTGGCCCCTGCCGACGGCCCCGCCAGCGCGAGGAGGGCGAGGACGAGCAGGAGGCGGACGGCATGCGGCATGGCCCGGTTCTACCCGCGATGGGGCGAAGCGCCCTGGGCCCCTGGGCCGACGCCTGCCCGTCCTGCCTGACCGCACGCACCCGAACTGGTGGAGAGACCTACCGACTCCGTACCCTGTGCCCATGCAGGACGACGCTCCCCCGCCGCGCAAACCGACCGAAGTCAAGCGCCCGGCGGCAGGCGCGACGGGCGACGTCCGCAGCGAGGACAGCCTCGTGGGCATGCAGATCGGCGACACCCGGCTGGTCGGCCGCATCGGCGAGGGGGGCATGGGCCTCGTCTACGAAGGGTGGCAGGAGCCGCCGGGGCGCCAGGTCGCGGCGAAGCTCCTGCGCGATGCCGTCGCCACGGAGGAGGCGCGCATCCGCTTCGAGCACGAGGCTCGCGTACTGGCCTCGCTTCGTCATCCAGCCATCGCCCAGGTCTACCGCGCCGGCACGCACCGCGACGGACGCGAGTTTCCCTACTTCTTGATGGAGTTCGTCCCGGGAGCCCGCACGCTCGCCGACTACACACGCCATGAGAAGCTCACGCTGGAGGCGACGCTGAAGTTGGCCTCGCGCGTATGCCGGGGCGTCCAGGCCGGGGCGTCCAGGCCGGGCACGCCAAGGGCGTCATCCATCGCGACCTGAAGCCGGAGAACATCCTGATCGACGGCGATGGGAACCCGAAGATCATCGACTTCGGCATCGCGCGCGTCGCACGGCAGGACGAGACCGCGCACACACCGAAGACCACGACGGGCGAGGTCGTAGGCACGGTGCCCTACATGAGCCCGGAGCAGTTCACGGGCGAGCGCAACGACGTGGATACACGCACCGACGTCTACGCCCTGGGGGTCGTGCTCTACGAGACGCTGACGGGGCAACTACCCTTCGAGTTCGAAGGCCTGGGCATCCTCGACATCATCCGCATGATCCAGACGAAGGCACCGGCCTCCGCCTCGAAGCTGCGCGGCGACCTCGCGGGCGACGTGGAGTTGATCCTGGGCAAGGCGCTCGCGAAAGACCCAGCGCAGCGTTACGCCAGTGCCGCGGCCCTGGCCGATGACATCGACCGCTTCGTCGCGCGCCAGCCGATCCTCGCCCGCCCGCCGAGCGTGCGCTACCAGCTGCGCATGTATGCCCGACGCCACCGGGGGGCTGCAGCGGCGGCCCTCGGCGTCCTGGTGACACTCGTCGGCGCGCTCATTGCCATCAGCGTGTTCGCCACGGGCGAGTCGCAGGCGCGCCAGCGCTCCGAGCGCGAGGAGGCGCGCGCACGCGCCCTCCTGCACGAGAGTGCACGCTTCGTGCCGGTGGTCGCGGACCACCTCGATCATCAGCTCGGCAGGATCGTGGGGACAAGCCGCGCCCGCAACCTCATGGCCACGGAGCTCGAGGAACTCGCCGGACGGCTGTCCGCGATCGAGGGCGCCTCGGACGATCCCGAGGTCTCCCACGCCCTGGGTTCCGCCGAGTTGGCCGTGGCCAACATCCGCGGCGGTGCCGGCGGGGCGAACCTCGGCGAACTCTCGGCGAGTGTGGAGCGGTTCGAACGCGCGGTAGCCCACCTCCAGCGCGCGCACGCGGCCCAGCCGACCGAGCCGCGCTTTCGCGAGTCGCTGGCCGCAGCCCAGATCACGCTCGCCGATCAACGGCATGTCGTCGGGAAGCACGACCAGGCACGCGCGGCCCTGCAGGCTGCCGATGCCACCCTGGCCCGCGCGGAAGCCACCACGCCGGATGATCCGGCGATCCTCAGGCAACGCATCGCGTACGAGCGCACCCTGGGGCACATCGAGTGGCAGGCGGAACACCGGGAGGCCTCCCTGGCCGCCTACGTGCGCGCGCAGAAGCGCATCGAGGCCTTCCCCTGGCGGCCGGCTCAGGCGCGGGCGCGAGAGGCCATGCTGCTGACCGCGCACCTCGATCTGGCGCGCATCCACGTGGATCTCGCCCGCGCGGACGAGGCACGACGGCATGTGCGCGCGCTGACGGCCCTCACGGAAGGGCGCGCGGCCGAGGGCGTGGACGCCGCGTCGCTCGTCGCGCTCTGGCACGTGCACTCCACCCTCGGCGAGTTCGCCTCCCTCGCGGACGAGCACGAGATCGCCCGCGACCACCAGCAGAAGGCCCTCGACCTGGCCCGCCGCGCCGCCCGGGACGATCCGCACGATGCCGCAGCGCGTCCGCGTGAGCCGCGGTGCCCTCGGCACGGTCCTGGAAGCCCTCGCCGACCACGAGGGCGCCCGCTCGCAACACGCGGAAGCGGTCGCCGAGTTGCGGCTGGAGCGCCAGCGCGACCCGGAGAACGCCCGCCTCGAGTGGGACCTGCGCGTCGCCCTCACCCGCTTGGCCGCGGCAGAGGGCCAGAACAAGGCCTGGAGGGTCGCGCGCCGGCTCCTCGCGGAAGCGCGTGCGCTCCAGCGCGAGCGCGTGCTCGCCCACCCCGGCCGTGCAGAGGAGATCGCCGGGGCCGCCGACGTCGAGTACGCCGAAGCGACGGTCTTCCTCGCCGAGGCGGCGGTCTCCGAGACGCTGCAAGCGAACATCGAGGCGTACCGCGGCGCGATCCGGCACTTGGAGGCCGGCGTCTCCGCGCTGGCCCGTATCGAGTCCCAGGGCACGCTGCGGCCGCAGTTCCAGCAGAACATCGCGCTCTGGCGTTCGATGATCGAGCAGCTGCAGGAGGCCATCCGGAAACTCGAAGCGCTGCGCTAGCGGCGGGCGCACCTGCAGCGGATCGCCAACTCCGGATGCCCCTCCCCCATGTAGGGTTCAGCCCGTCGGCCGCACCTACGGCGGCGACGCACGGGAGGGCACGGCATGCACTGGAGATCCTGGACGCTCGCCACACTGACACTCGCCCTCCTTGCGGGGTGCGGCGGCGAATCCGGCAGCACGGGGGCCTCGCACGGCAAGCCGGGTGACGGGCCCACGAGCGGAGAGCTCGTCAAGGTCGCCTACGACTACGGCGTCGGCGACGGCGTGCGCATGACCCTGACCACCTCCGTCGCGATGGAGCGACCGGGCAGCGCCGAGGCCGATGCTCCGACGGAGATGACCATGGTGATGCGCGCCCTGTGCACCGAGGTACGCGACAACGGCGACCGGGTGCTCGAGTACGTCTTCGAGAGCATGGGCATGCCGGGTGGCGCACCGGCCCCGCCCGGGCTCGAAGGCATGCGAGGCCATGCCACCATCGACGCCACCGGGAAGATGACGGACATGACCTTCGAGGCGGATGACCCGATGCTGGCCGCCGCGTTCAAGAAGTCGATGGCGGGCGGCGGATTGCCGAGCATGGTGCCCTTCCCCCCGGAGGGCTTGCGCGTCGGGGACGCCATCGACATGAAGGACATGTATCCGGGTGACCTGCTCAGCGAGCTCCTGTCCACGACGCCCGGCTCGCAGGCCAGCTCCACCATGGACGGCAAGCTCGTCCTCGTCGGCACGAGGATGATCGATGGCGCGCAAGCGGCGGAGTTCGCCGTCAGCATGACCATGTCCATGACGATGGAGATGGACCTCGGCGGTTCCACGATGCGCACGGACACGACGTCGACCTCGTCGGGACGTCAGTTCGTGGACCTGAAGACGGGGTTCCCCGTGGGCGAGTCGACGACCTCGGGCACGTCGACCATGACGATGTCGGGCGGCCCCGCCCAAGCCGGCGATCGCGAGATGAAGTCCACGAGCACGTCCACCTGCACCTGCGAGCGGCTGCCATAGAGACGCGCTGCCCCCGCAGGTACAACGGCACCATGCGCGCACGCCTGCTCCTGCCTGCCCTGCTGTGCCTCGCGGCGTGCAGCACGCCGACGGGCTCGCGGCGCGGCGCGCCGGCTCCCACGACGCCGGCTTCTACGACGGCGGGGCTCGTGCGCTTCGACGCGGACGCGGGCATCTTCCCCCGCCGCTGGCACCGTCCGGCGGTGGATGTGCGCGCCACGGCCCTGGCCCCGGCCCGGCGGGGCGAAGCCCGCGCCTGGCTGGACGCGGCGCTGGCGAAGTACCCTCCGGGCTTCCTCGCGCAGCACGTGCAGGCGATCCATGTCCTGGGGGCCCTGCGCTTCCGCGGCGTGGATGCGGGGGGCTCCAACTCACGCCGACGGGCCTACGTCGTCATGCCGCAGGGCCATGCCGCGCGCATCTACTTCGAACGCGTCGTCCATGCCGAGATCTCGAGCATCCTGCTGCGGCGCCGGCCCGACCTGCTCGATGAGGCCGCATGGCGCCGATGCCTGCTGCCCGGGGCGCGCTACGGGTCCACCGGGGCGGCTGCGGTGCGCCATGGGGTCGCCGGCACGTGGCCCACGGAGTGGACGCTCAAGCAGGGCTTCCTCTACGAGTACGGCATGTCCAGCCTGGAGAACGACTTCAACAGCTACGCCAGCTTCGCGTTCACGCACCCGCGGAAGTTGCTCCTGTACGCAGCGCGCTGGCCAGGGGGCGTCGGGCCCAAGCGCGCGAACACGTTGTTGTTCTACCGTGCGCTCGATCCGCGCTTTGCTTCGCTTGGCGAGCCGGATCTGCCCTCGGTCGATCTGTCTGACTAGCGCGGACCGGCGTCCAGCTGCTTCACCTTGTCGGCGGCGTCACGCAGGATCTGGCGGTACTGCTGCTTGTCCTTCACGTCTTCGAGGAGTGCGCGGTAGTCGCGCAACGCGCGCGTCTGGTCTCCGGCCTCCAGCGCCATGCGCGCGCCGGCCCAACGCAGCCACGGACGGAAGCTCTCCGGCGCGTCGCGGTTGGCAATCAGCTCGTCCGCCATGGCGAGGGCCTTGTCCTTCTGCTCCGCGCGACTGTAGGTCCACACGAGGTGGTAGCCCGCCTTGATGCCGGTCTCCGTGTCCATCCCGGCCGTGCGCATGGCTTCGCGCAGCGCCTTCTCCGACGCGGCGTGATCCCCCAGCGAGCGATGCACCGAGCCCAGCTCCGTGAGCACCTGCCCCCGCTCGTCCGGCTCGAGGTCGCGCGCGAGCAGGCGATCGAGCACCGCCCGCGCCGCGTTTGGATCCTTCGCCTGACGCATGAGGCGCTGGGCCTCGGCGCGCAACTGCGCCGGCGTCATCTTCGCGAAGCGGCGATCGGCCATGCGCTCGAGGGTCTTGTCGAGCACCTCGTCCGTGATGACCGGCACCGCCTGCGGCGCCATGCCTCCGCGGCCCGCCTCGGTCGCAGGGCCGTCGGGGGCGCGCGTGGCAAGCTCGGGTCCGGTCGCCGCCGGCGCACCCCGCGGGTCGAGGGCGGTGACGAGGTCGTCGAGCCGACGCTCGATGCGCGCCAACCGGGCGTCGGTGTCCGCGCCCCCGTGCAGCGCCGCCGCGCCGAGGGGGTCGTCGTCGTAGGTCGTCGGTGCGGGCGCGCCGGACTCGGCCATGAGGAACCAGATGCCGCCCACCACGACCGCACCAGCCAGGAAGCCCATGAGGGGGGCGAGGTTGCTCATCCGCTCTCTCCGCGTACCGCCCCAGCCTACAGGCCTGCTCACACGGGACCGGGGTCCCGGTCATGCCCGCCTGTTCGCGTCTCGTTCGGACGGGGCCAGAGCCCTGCCAATGGCCCTCTCCCCAGCTGCCCGGACGGAACCCCCTCCCGCGGGCCAGCGTCCCTCTCTATGGACCGGGTGCGCCGGGGGTAGCGGATGGTCCGCTGCATCCCTAGAATCGGCACCCGTAACCAGTTACATCGCCTTTGCGCCGGATCGGGGTTCCCCCGGGACCCGGTTCAGCAGTCGAGAGGGACGTTTGATGCGCAAGACTCTGACCTTTGGTCTTCTTCTTTCGGTCGTGCTCATGTGGGCCGGCCAGAGTGCTATCGCGGGAGCCTGCTGAGGCGCCAGCCCTGCCACGGTGAGGGTCCTCACCGCCAACTGGGGTTCGATGAACCGCGTGTCTGCCGAGAAGTCTGACGTCGTCACCGGCGAAGACGCGGAGAGCAGCAAGAAGACCGAGTCCGAGGCACAGCTCCTCGCGAAGCCGCTCTTCATCTACGTCACGGACGGCAGCACCGAGGGTGCTTACGACAAGATCGAGAAGGTCGTCCTCGACGACAACAAGGTCTTGATCGGCATGAAGGCCTTCAAGTGCGTCAAGATGTCGCCGAGCGACGTCAACGACGACCCGCTCCTGTCGGGCCGTAGCCGCGACGACCGCTACTTCCTCTTCGTCTCGCGCGACCAGTCCAAGGTCAGCGTCGTCGACGGCAGCAAGATGAAGGCGAAGGGCGTCTACAACGCCATGAAGAAGCACGCTTCGAAGGACTACTCCACGAAGTTCGACAAGAACGTCAAGGCGATGCAGAAGCTGCTCCTCGAGTTCGACAAGATCAACAACTCGGTCAAGGTCCTCAACGAGAAGAAGCAGCGCCTCGGCAGCGACATCTCGAAGGGTGAGTCCAAGAAGATCGAGAAGGAGCTCGCCGAGCTCAGCGAGCGCCAGAAGAAGGCCGACGCCATGCGCGACGAGCTCTCGACGTACAAGCTCAAGGGTGAGAAGAAGAGCGCCTAGTCGCTTCGCACCTGACCAGAGACGGAAGCTGGCGAGCCCTTCGGGCTCGCCAGTTTCATTTTTGCCCCGTCCCACGCCAGGGCCACCGGCTCAGCCACGCTCCCAGGCCTCCCGGGTGATGGCCCAGCGCTCGTGGTCGCGCCATACGCCTCCGACCTTCAGGTAGCGCTCGGAGAAGCCCTCCCGCACGAAGCCCGCACGGCGTACCAGGGCAATCGACGGCTGGTTGCCTGGCTGGATGTTGGCCTCCATGCGGTGCAGGCCCAGCGGCCCGAAGCCCCACGTCAGGGCAAGCTCCAGCGCCTCCCCCATCAGGCCCTGCCGGGCGTACGCCGCGCCGATCCAGTACCCCAGGTACGCGCTCTCGAAGGCCCCGCGCACGATCTCGTTGAAGTTGAACGCACCGAGCAACGCCCCGTCCAGCGCGCGGACCACGAACAGCTTCTCGGAGCGACCGCTCGCCGCCTGTGCCAGGGTCGAGTCGAACCAGCGCATGCCCTCGGGATCCTCGGCGGGTGGCGCTCCCTGGGCCCACCGGGCAAGGAACTCGTGACTGGCCACCACCAGCGCGGAGAACTCCGCCCGGTCGGCTTCGCGGGGGCGGCGGAGGGCCACGCGAACACCGCGGGCCACGAGCGCGTCGTCGTGCATCACCCCAGTCTAGCTGGGGGAGAACGAACGGCCCGGCCCACGGACAAGTCCCGGTCGGTATCCTGCAGGGATGGCGCGCGCACTCCTCGCTCTCGTGTTCACGACGCTCCTTGCGATCCCCTGGCCCCCGTCGGCCAGCGCCGAGGAAGCCGTGGTCGGCCAGCCGCATGCGGAGATCCACCTCCCGACCATCGACGGTGCAGGCAGCCTGAGCCTGCACGCCCAACGCGGCACGAAGGTGTTGCTGATCCAGTTCGCCTCCTGGTGAGCGGGATGCCGTAGGCACGTGCCGGTCTGGCATGAGCGCACGAAGGCCCTGCGCGCGAGCGGCAAGCTCAAGATCATCGGCATCACCCAGGAGCAACACGCCGATCGCTGTCAGCTCTTCGCGCGCTGGAAAGGGCTCGACTGGCCCATCCTCTGGGACCCCTTCAACCTCACGAGCACCACCGTCGTCCCGCGCATCACCCTGATCGACGAGCACGGCATCGTGCGCTCGACGCGCGCGTCCTTCGCCTCCTTCGAGGACAGCTTCATCGACGAGACCTACCCGGCGCCCGCCAAGCCGACCGCCGCGGCCACGCCGGAGGCCGGCACGCTCATCGAGGCAAGCCGGGCCAAGGAGGGCAGCCCGGCGCGGCGCTACTACGAGGCGCTCTCCGCCCTCCTGTGGCCAGCCGGCCGCGACGGCGAGCGCGCCATGCTGGACCTGCAGGCCTACGCCAAGGACCACCCGGAGGACGCCGCCGCCCAGTGGCGTCTCGGCGTCGCCTACCGCATGCGTCACGACAGCCGCGAGCGCTCCCTCGGCGACTTCCAGCACGCCATCGATGCCTGGCGGCGCGGCATGGAGCTGGACCCGAGCCACTACATCTACCGCCGTCGCATCGAGCAGTACGGCCCGCTCCTGACCAAGCCGTATCCCTTCTACCCCTGGGTGGCGGCGGCACGGAAGGCACTGGGGACCCAGGCGCCCCCCCTCGCGGCGGAGCCCACCGGGACCGAGCTGGCCGGCCCCAAGCGGCTCGACCGCGACGCGCCCGCGGACAAGGTGCCCGACACGCAGAAGGCGGACCCGAGCGTGAAGGACGGACTGCGGTTCGAGCCCACCGTGGTCTGGCTCACGGGTCGCAAGGGCCGCATGGCGGCGCGCGTCCACCTGCACGTCATGCCCGCCGGCAACCGTGTCCTCCTCTGGGACGCGAGCGCTCCCGTCATCCTCCACATCGAGACGCCCGAGGGGTTCGAGCGGGAAGGCAGCCGGTACGAACGACGCCTTCTCGGGCGCGATCCCGCCGAGGAGGTCGTCCCCTTCGACCTCGAGGTGCACCCCGAGAGTGGCAAGGCCAGCTCCCTCGAGGTCAGCGGCTACGTGCTCTACCGGGCCCGCTCCGAGCCGCGCGGCCCCAGTCGGCTCCTGATGCAGCGCTTCGACCTCACGCTCCCGGGCCCCGCCGACGACGGATCCAAGGACGATTGAGCACGACCACCGACGCAAGCGCCTGAGTAGACTGCGCC
>JARGNS010000091.1 GCA_029213105.1 Planctomycetota bacterium | reverse complement strand
GTGCGCCAGTTGCGTGGCGATGGCGCCGCCATCCTGGTCGGTGGAAGGCATGTGGCAGTCCACGCAACTCGCGGCCTCCGGCCCGGGCGTCGCACCTTCGTCGTTGAAGGCGGAGTTGCGCCATTCCAGGTAGGTGCCCTGCTCGACCAGGACGTGCCCGTTGACCGTCCCGTCGGCATCCAGGCTCTCGGTCTCGAGCGTATGGCACGTGGCGCAGAGCGCCGAGCTGCCCATGTGGGCGCTGTAGACGGGCGTGAAGCCGCTGTTGTTCTGCATCGGCCTCGGATTGGGGTTCGCGTGGCCGCCGTAGATCAGGCGGTTGCTGCCGAGGACGAACCCGCCGGTGTAGCTGTCGTCCGAGCCGAGGCCCTCGTCGGTGATCTGGTGGCAGGCGGCGCAGCTGACGCCGTCGAGCCCGAGCTGGGCGTTGTCGTCATCGGCCTCGAGGAAGCTCATGTCCAGCGCGCCGCCTGCGGCGCCCACGCGCTCGTGTGCCATCGGGGCGTGGCAGCGCGTGCAGGTGTTCTGGATCTCCGCGGCATGCGTGGGGTTGGTCGCGACCTCGGCCGAGACCACGGCACGCCAGTAGGGGTCGCGGGTGCTGTTGGCCATGGCGCTGGCGCGCCAGAGATCCATGGGGGCGATCGGCCGGTCGGCGTCGTCCCGCATCGCGTTGGCGGTGTCCGCGTTGTCGTGGCACACGGCGCAGGCGGGGGACGTGGCGAGGTGATCGGTGCTGACGTGGCGCGTGGCTGCGAGCGGATCCAGCGGCGGCCACTCCGTGGGCGGATCCACCGGCGGTTCGGTGGGGGGATCCACGGGGGGCTCCTCCGTGTCCGGCGGCGGCGCGCCGCCCCCGCCGCCGCACGCGGCGAGCTGTGCCGTGCCGAGGGCGAGGGCCAGCAGGAGGAGGGGGACCATCCAAAGACGCATGCGGTGGGGGGACTGCATGCGCCACCGGTCGCAACTCGTATGCCCATCAGAGAGGCGAGTTCGTCGGCGCCCGAAGCCGGCCCCCTGCGGTCCAGGCCCCAGCGTGCGGCGTGGTCCGCAGCGCCGGTGGGCCGCCCGCGTGCTATCGTCCCGCCCGTGCGTGTGGCGCGGAACCGAGCGGTCGTGATCCTGACCTGGGCCCCCGTGCGGGGCTGCGCGTGAGTCCTGCCCAGGACGTGCCGGCCCCCGCGGAGATCGACGCCACGATCGCCTCCCTCGAGCCGCTCGTCGAGGCGAGCCTCGCCGGGCAGCAGGAAATCGTCGCCTTCCGGGCGCGCTACGACCGGATCGGGGCGGACGCGCCGCTGCCGCCGAAGTCCTTGCGCCAGATCGCCGACGGACGGCGGCGCTGGTTGGGGCTCCAGGAGCGGCTTGTGGAGACGGCCCGTCGATTCGCGCCCCTCGTCGACCCGGGCGCCGTGTCCCCCCGTGACGCCCTCGGGCGCTGCCAAGCCCTCGGCATCTCGTTGCTCGCGGCCCTGACGCTCTACGACAACTACCTCGCGCTCTTGTTGGTCATCAAGGACGACCGCCTGCGGCGCTTGCTCTTCGATGAGGATCACGGCTACGGGATCGAACCCGGTCCGTTCTGGGTGCTCGTCGAGGGGCTGAACGCGCCCGAGGCGCAGCGCACCCTGGGCGGGCTGGTCGATGCGTGGGCCCAGGCGGACGAAGCGCTCGCCGCGACGGATCCGCACTCCGTGGTGCTGCGCCGCGCGATCGAGGCCAGCGCCGCCTACCGGCACGCGCGCGACGCGTCCCTGGCGGGTCGCTTGCCCACGGCGTGGGGCGCGGCACGCACCCGGTTCCTGGACGTCTTGGCAGCCCTCGGCGCGGAGGCGCTCGGCGGGTTGAGCCGACTCTTCGGTGACGGCGTCGGCCTGGTGGAGCTTCGCAAGGGCAAGCTCTGGAACGATCCGCGCGTGCACGAGCATCTGATGCGCGTCCTGCAGCCCCTCGACCTGCTCCTCGAGAAGACGCCCTTTCGCCTCACGGACTACTTCATCCCCGGGCACTTCGGCCATGTGGCCGTGTGGATGGGCACCGATGCCGAACTCGAGGGCCTCGGGGTGTGGGCGCGTCCGGCCATGCAGGTGGAGCCCCTGCGCGCGTACCGCGCCCTCGTGCGCCGCGAGCGGTCGGTCCTCGAAGCGCTTCGCTCCGGTGTCGCACTGAACACGCTCGCGGACTTCCTGAACGTGGACGATGTCGCCGTGCTGCGCCCCACCTCCCTGCAGGGGGAGCAGCCCGCGGAGTCCCTGGTCCGTGGGTTCCGCCAGGTCGGGAAGGAGTACGACTTCAACTTCGACATCGAGACGTCGGGGTCGATCGTCTGCTCCGAGCTTCCCTACCACGTGTACCCAGGCGTCCCGTGGCAGACGGCGTCGCAGTTGGGTCGGTTCACCATCAGCCCCGATGATGTCGCGGCCCAGGTCCTGGGTGGTGAGTTCGAGTTGGTGGTTCTCTACCACGATGGCGTCCTCGTGGATGCGGCCGAGGCGCCGGCGCGATTGGCCACCCTCCTGCGCGAGGGCTGATCGGATCGCCGGCGCCGGCGGCGTGTGCGCCACGGGCCGGTGTCTGCGCGTATCCTCCGTCCGTGGCTCCCGACGATCCGCAGCAGCGACTCCGCGAGCGCGCCCAGCGCGCCCCAACCGGGCCGGGCGTCTACCGCTGGCTCGACGACCAGGAGCGCGTGCTCTACATCGGCAAGGCCGCGAACCTGCGCGCACGCGTGCGCAGCTACCTGAGCAAGCGCGGCGACGGTCGACCGCTCGTGCATCTGCTCATGCGTCGCGCGGTCGAACTCGAGGTGATCGCCACCAACACCCCCGAGGAAGCCCTGCTCCTCGAGAACACGCTGATCAAGCAGTTCCGGCCGCCCTACAACCTGCGACTCAAGGATGACAAGAGCTACCTGCTCGTGCGCATCGACCGGACGCATCCCTTCCCGCGCTTCCGACTCGTACGCAAGGTCAGCAAGGACGGCGCGCTGTATCTGGGGCCGTTCGCCAGTGCGAAGGGGCTGCGCCGCACGGTGCGCTTCCTGCGCACGCTCTACCCCTTGCGCACCTGTTCGGACGGTGAGTTGGCCGAGCGCACGAAGCCCTGTCTCTACCACCAGATCGGGCGCTGCTGCGCGCCGTGCGTGGACCTGGTCACGCCCGAGGCCTACAGCGAACTCGTCAGCGGAGCCATCGGGCTGCTGCGCGGACGGGACGACGGCATGCTGAAGCGGCTTGCTCGCGCCATGGAGGCCGCGAGCGAAGCCCAGTCCTACGAGCAGGCGGCCATCTTGCGCGATCGCATGCAGGCGCTCGAATCCGCGCTGGCGCGCCAGGAGACGGTCAGCCCCGACGGCAAGGACCGCGACGTCATCGCCGTCGCCTCGGCAGGCGGCACCGCGGTGATCGGCATCGTCTACGTGCGGGACGGCCACGTCGTGGCCACGCGGGCCCTGCCCCAGCGCACGCGCCTCCCGCGTGCCGAGGTCCTGCACGCCTTCCTCTCGCAGTTCTACCTCCGCGGCAAGGTGATCCCCCCCGAGGTCCTCGTCGAGGAGGAGCCGCCGGACGCCGAGGGGCTGCAGGAACTCCTCGTGCGTCTGCGGGAGGGTCGCGTGAGCCTGCGGGTGCCCCAGCGTGGCGCCGGACGCGACCTCATGCAGATGGCGCGGACCAATGCCGAGGTCGCGCTCGGGGAGCACTCCGTGCGCACCCGCGAGGCGCAGGCGGCGCTCGCGCGCATCGCGGAGATCGTCGGACTCGAGAGCCCGCCCGAGCGCATCGAGGGCTACGACCTCTCCCACCTGCGCGGCACCGACCCCGTGGCCGGCATGAGCGTCCTGCTCGGCGGCGTCGCGGAGTCCGCGAGCTACCGCCACTTCGCGATCCGGGAGGCCAAGGGCGGTGACGACTACGCGGGCATGGCCGAGGTGATCGCACGTCGCTTCCGCGCGGGCCTCGCGCTCGGCGCGCTACCCGACCTCGTGTTGATCGACGGCGGGCGGGGCCAGCTGGAAGCCGCGCGCGGTGCGCTGCGTGCGGCGGGCATGCCGCTCGTGCCGATGCTGGGCCTGGCGAAGGCGCGCGTGGCGGAGGGCGTGCGCAGCGAAGAGCGCATCGTGCTGCCCGATCGGCCCGAGGCCGTCGTGCTGCCCGAGGACGATCCCGCCCTGCGGATCCTGGTGAAGGCGCGCGACGAAGCCCACCGCTTCGCGGGGCGCTACCAGCGCAAGCGGCGTGCGGCCTCGTTCGGTGACGGCGCGCTGGACGGCATCCCGGGGGTCGGCCCGGCGCGCAAACGCCGTCTCCTGAAGACCTTCGGGAGCGTAGCCGGGCTCAAGGCCGCGCCCTTCGAGGACCTGGCCGCGGTACCGGGGGTGGGCGAGCGACTGGCGCGCTTGATCCTCGAGCGGCTGGGCTGAGCGCCGGTCGCGCCTACGCCTTGCGGGCCGACTCCCAGTCCTTCAGGAACGCGGCGAGTCCGGAGTCGGTCAGGTCGTGCTGGATCATCTCGTCGAGGATCTTCGGCGGGACCGTGCAGACGTCGGCGCCGAGGAGGCCCGCCTGACGCACGTGGTCCGCGCTGCGTACCGAGGCGACGAGCACCTGCGTACGGAAGTCACCGTAGTGCGAGTAGACCTGCAGGATCTGCTCGATCAGGTCCATACCGCACTCGCCGCGGTCGTCGAGCCGGCCCACGAACGGACTCACGTAGGTGGCGCCGGCCTTCGCCGCGAGCAGGGCCTGGGTCGCCGAGAAGCACAGGGTCACGTTGACCTTCGTGCCTCCTCCGGTGAGCACCTGCGTCGCGCGCAGGCCCTCCGGGGTGAGGGGGACCTTGATGATCACGTTCGGGGCGATCGCCGCGAGGGGGGCCGCCTGCTCGAGCATGCCGGCCGTGTCGAGGGCGGTGACCTCGGCGGAGATGGGCCCCTCGACGATGCCGCAGATCTCCGCGATCACGTCCTCGAACACGCGGCCGGAGCGTGCGATCAGGCTGGGGTTCGTGGTCACCCCGTCGATCACGCCCCAGGCGGCGTACTTGCGGATCGACTCGACCTCGGCGGTATCCAGGAAGATCTGCATGCGGGCCTCCAGCGCGAGCGTACCCCGGGGTGAGCGCCACGGCGCGGTAGCCGCGGCTAGGCGCGCGGGTGGAACTTGCCGTGCACGCGCTTGAGTCGCTCGCGGTCCACGTGCGTATAGACCTGCGTGGTCTTCACGGTGGCGTGGCCGAGCAGCTCCTGGACGGCGCGCAGGTCCGCGCCGCCCTCGAGCAGGTGCGTCGCGAAGGAGTGCCGCAGGGTGTGGGGGGACGGCGCCGACGCCAGCCCGGCCTTGGCCGCGCGCTGGCGCAGCATGCGGAAGACCCGCACACGCTCCAGGGGACGACCCGAGCGCGACAGGAAGAGCGCGTCGCTGCCGGCGCGATCGAGCTTGGGGCGGGCGTTCTCCAGCCAGGCCTGCAGCGCATCGAGCGCGTCGTCCCCGAGCGGGACCCAGCGTTCCTTGCGGCCCTTGCCGACGCAGCGGATGACGGCCTCGCGAACGCGCAGGTCGTCGAGCGTCCAGTCGCACGCCTCCTGCACGCGGGCCCCGGTGGCGTACATGGCCTCGAGCAGCGCACGGTCGCGGGTGTCCAGCGGGCGTGTGCCGCCGACCGAGGCCAGGAGGCGTTCGATCTGGGCGCGCGACAGGGACTTGGGCACGCGCTCCCATGCCTTGCCCGTCGGCAGGCCGGCTGTCGGGTCACTGGCCAGCGCACCCAGGCTGACGGCGAAGCGTGCGAAGCCGCGCACGGCGGCGAGGCGTCGGTTGATGGACGAGGGGGCCCGGCCCACGCGGCGCTCCGCCCGGATCCAGCGCAGCAGGGCCGTGGCCGTGAGGCCCTCGAGGGCACCCGGCTCGTGGCGCCGCGGACCTTCGATCCCGCAGGCCGTCAGGATCGCGTCCACGTCCGCCGCATAGGCCTTGAGCGTATTCGGGGACAGTCCGCGCTCCACCTGCAGGTGGTCGAGCCAGGCCTGCAGTACGCCGTCCGGATCCTGGGGCGCGCGGGGTCGCATGGGCCGATCGTGGCACGATCCGTCCCGCCGGGGGCCTAGGAAGTGACGCCGTATGAAGGTCGCGCTGGCCCCGACGTCTTTGACCGCCCTTCCGTGGGGGAGTATGCTCCCGCCGCGCTGCGCAGTGCGGCCAGGACGACCCCACCATGGTCCCTCCCGAGAGCCCTACGCCCCCCGACGCCGGCAGCCCGGCGCGTCCCTACCCGCCCGGCGGCCCCAGCGCCGAGGATCAGGCGCGGCTGCGGGCCACGCTGCTCTCGCTTCGCACCGGCCTGCTGCGCAGCAACAAGGATCTGGCCGACGAGGCCCTGCAGGGCTCGGGGCAGGACTTCTCCATCGACCACATGGCGGACTCGGCGTCCGACAGCTCCAACCAGGAGATCTCCATCTCCCTGCTCGCCGGCGAGACGCAGATGCTGGAGGCCATCGAGCGGGCCATCTACAAGATCGATGGCCGGGCGGGTCTGCCGTTCGGCGTGTGCGAGCGCTGCGCCGAGGAGTCCGACTGGGATCCCGAAACGTCTGCGCCCTGGATTCCCACGGGACGCCTCGACGCCGTGCCGTACGCTCGCCTGTGCGTGATGCATCAGGAAGAGCAGGAAGAGAACTAGCCCGTGGCAACCCGGAGTCGCCTGCAGATCCTCAAGATCGTCGGGCTCGTCATCTTCGCCGTGATCCTCGTAGCCGACCTCTGGTCGAAGAGCTACATGCAGGAACGCCTGGGGCTCGAGCCGGGCCCGGAGATCCGGGTCAGCGCCCACACCGTCATCGTCATCGAGGGGCTGCTCGCCTGGCAGGGCACGTGGAACCCCGGTGTCACCTGGGGGCTGCTCCCCGGCCAGACGACCGTCATCCTCGCGCTCACCGGGCTCGCGACCCTGGCGCTGTTCGTGTGGTTCCTCGGCACGAAGCTGCCGAGCAAGTGCCTGCATGTCGGGTTGTCCCTGATCCTCGCCGGGGCGGTGGGGAACCTGTACGACCGCATGAAGTGGGACAAGGTGCGCGACTTCATCCTGTTCTACAGCGGTGACATCAACGACCCGGACGTGTTCCACATCCTCGGCGTGAAGCTGTGGCCGTGGCCCAACTTCAACATTGCGGACGCCGGCATCGTCTGCGGCGTGATCCTGGTCCTGTGGGACGCCCTCTTCGGACTCGGCGCCAAGGACGCCAAGGCACGCTACCTGGCCAAGAAGGCCGCCCAAGAGGCCTCGAAGGGCCAGGCGTGAACATCGACAGCCCTGCTGCCGACGGCGCGCGCGCCGACAGTCCGGCGATCGACCTGCGCGTCCGCATCACGGACGCGCTCACCCTGGCGAACCCGGTCTCCACCGCCTCGGGGACCTACGGCAAGGGCATCGAGTTCCAGTCGTTCTACGACGTCAGCCGCCTGGGCTCGGTCGTCGTCAAGACGATCACGACCGAGCCGCGCGAGGGCAACCCGCCGCCGCGCCTCGCCGAGCTGCCCGCGGGGCTGCTCAACAGCATCGGATTGGCCAACCCCGGCGTGGACGTCTACATCGCGGAGGTGCTGCCCAAGCTGCGCACCCTCGGCGCTGCACTCGTCATCAACGTCGCCGGCCACTCCGTCGAGGACTTCGGTGTCCTCGTGGCCAAGTTCGCCCAAGAGGACGGCATCGCCGCCCTCGAGCTCAACATGAGCTGCCCGAACGTCTCCAGCGGCCTCGACTACTCCACCGACCCCAAGGTGGCCCGGCAGGTGCTCGAGCGCGTGCGCGGCGAGACCGACCTGCCGCTGATCGCGAAGCTCTCGCCCAACGTCACGGACATCCGCCCGATCGGCGAGGCCGTCGTGGCCGGGGGCGCCGACGCCATCAGCGCGATCAACACGCTGGTCGGCATGGCCGTGGACTGGCGCAAGCGGCGCCCCGTCCTCGGGCGCGGGTACGGCGGCGTCTCGGGTCCCTGCATCAAGGCCGTGGCCTTGCGCCTCGTCCGGCTCCTGTATGAGACGGTCGATGTGCCGATCTTCGGCATCGGCGGGCTCCAGGACGCCGACGACGCCATGGAGTACTTCCTCGCCGGCGCGAGCTGCATCCAGGTCGGGACCAGCAACTACTACCGGCCGACGGTCGCTCTCGACATCCTCGAGGGCCTGCCGGAGCGCATTGCCTCCCTTGGGGCCTCCTCGCTGCAGGAGATCGTCGGCACCCTCCAGATGCCGTAGGAAGGCTGCGAGGCCTTCTGTGGCGGACGCCCGCCACGCTGCTACGCTCTGCCGTTCGCCCGACCGACGGGCCTCCCAAGGCTGCGGATCCCTCATCGATGCTCCAAAAGGCCCTCAACGCCGTTTTCGGTTCACGCAACGACCGCGTCATCAAGCAGGCGATGCCCATCGTCGAGTCGGTCAATGCCCTCGAGCCCGCCTTCGAGGCGCTCTCCGACGAGGCGCTGCGCGCCAAGACGGACGAGTTCCGCGGACGGGTCGAGCGCGGCGAGTCCCTCGATCACATCCTCCCGGAGGCCTTCGCCGCCTGCCGCGAGGCGTCCAAGCGTGCGCTGGGCATGCGCCACTACGACGTCCAGATCATCGGCGGCTGGTGCCTGCACAAGGGGTGGATCGCCGAGATGATCACCGGTGAGGGCAAGACCCTCGTCGCCACCTTGGCCTGCTACCTCAATGCGCTTGGGGGCGGCAGCGTCCACCTCGTGACGGTCAACGACTACCTCGCGCGTCGCGACGCGATGGGGGTCACGCCCGTCTACGAGGCCCTCGGCATGAAGGTCGGCGTGATCCAGTCCCAGATGCGCTCCGAGGAACGCATCCCGGCGTACGCCTGCGAGGTGACGTACGGCACGAACTCCGAGTTCGGCTTCGACTATCTGCGCGACAACATGAAGGCCACGAAGGACCTCCAGTGCCAGCGCAATCTGACGTTTGCGGTGGTCGATGAGGTGGACTCCATCCTCATCGACGAGGCGCGGACGCCGCTGATCATCAGTGGCCCGGCCGACGACGATCGCGGCAAGTACGAGGAGGCCGACAAGGTCGCCCGCCAGCTCAAGCCCGGTGCGGACTTCGAGGTCAAGGAGAAGGAGCACCAGTGCGTGCTCAGCGATGACGGCCTGACGAAGGCCGAGGCCATCGCGGGCATCGACTTCTTCGAGGCCGGCAACACGGACTGGCTGCACCTCCTCGAGCAGTCCCTGCGCGCGCACAACATCTACAAGCGTGACAAGGACTACGTGGTCAAGGACGGCGAGATCATCATCGTCGACGAGTTCACGGGCCGCATGATGGAAGGCCGGCGCTGGTCCGACGGTCTGCACCAGGCCGTCGAGGCGAAGGAACGCATCAAGCCGCGTCCGGAGAACCAGACGCTCGCCACCATCACCTACCAGAACTACTTCAAGCTCTACGACAAGCTCGCGGGCATGACCGGTACGGCCATGACCGAGGCCGGCGAGTTCTGGCAGATCTACAAGCTCGACGTCGTCGCGATCCCGACGAACCGTCCGTTGATCCGCATCGAGCAGGAAGACGAGATCTACGCCACGGAGAAGGAGAAGTTCCACGCCGTGGTGGAGGAGATCGTGCGTGTCAACGACACCGGACGCCCGATCCTGGTCGGTACGACCAGCATCGAGAAGTCCGAGTGGCTCAGCGAGATGCTGGGGCGCCGCGGCATCGAGCACACGGTGCTCAATGCCAAGCAGCACGCGCGTGAGTCCGCCATCGTGGCGGACGCCGGCCAGGAGGGCGTCGTCACGATCGCCACCAACATGGCGGGGCGCGGTACGGATATCGTGCTCGGGGACACCATCGCCGAGCGCGGCGGCCTGCACATCATCGGCACCGAGCGCCATGAGTCGCGCCGCGTCGACAACCAGCTCCGCGGCCGCTCCGGCCGTCAGGGCGATCCGGGCTCGAGCCAGTTCTATCTGAGCCTCGAGGACGACCTCATGCGGATCTTCGCGCCCGATTGGGTCGCGAAGTTCCTCACCCGCATGGGGCTGG
>JARGNS010000090.1 GCA_029213105.1 Planctomycetota bacterium | reverse complement strand
CGAACGGAACGGGGTCCGGACACGGGCCCGTCAACTCGACCGTGTACTGGCCGAGCGTCGTGATGGCCGGCAGCACGATCCATACAAGGTCGATCGGCCGACCGGACGGCAGGGCGATACCCCACTCTTGCTGGAGAGCCCGCGCGATCTGGGCCGTCGGGGTTGCCGTGATCACGCCATCGGCGGCCGCGTACACGGGCACCGGAAGCGGCGCAGGGTTCGCCGCGAGCTTCTTGGCGAACTTGGCGCCGAGTTCGGTGCAGCGCAGGTCGAACACCTCATTGCCCTGTCCGAAGTACCGGTCCCAGGCAGCCTGGGAGACGTCGACCTGCACGATGGCGGACTTGTCGCCCGGGTGTGCGCGGTTCGCGTCGGCCGCCGCCGAGGTGGCGAAGAGCTTGTTGGCCGCGTGCCGCTTGGCCGCCCGGCTGGCGCGCTTGCCCTTCGTCGAGAGGCGGTAGGCCACCAACCCGCGCGCGGCGTCCTCGCCCGCGCCCGGAAGCGGAAGGTCGGACTCGCCCAGCCCGCAGCCGGTGAGCGCGATCATGCCGGTCGCCGTGGTCGCGGCGAGGAAGGCTCGGCGTGAGATCAGGATCTGTTTCATGCGATCGGGATCATCCGCCGTGAAAAGGGGGCAGAGGGAGTGACCGACCCTCCCCGCCGGTTTGACCGCAAGCGGCCAGCCCAGACTTCGAAATGCGGCTTGCTGTCGGTGACGTCACTACGGTGTTGGACCGCCCGGCCGAAGCCACGCTAGCCCCCTCTCCGTTTCCCGTACCAGGCCTTTTAGAGCGATTTGCAGGCCGTAGCCCAAACCGCACGCACCCGGACACTTGACGCCATGTGGGCGATGCGTTCCGCATCCTTTCTGCAGTAGATGTTGTGGTTCTTGCGAGCGGCACCCCGCAGGGGGACACCGACCGCACCAAGTTCTCGAGGCGCCAGGCCGCCCTCGTGCGGGGCATCATAGGCGCAGATCGTCGGTCGCATCCCGAAAGAAGTGCCTGCCTTCAGGTTCGGCCGAGTCCGTGACTTCCGTCCCCGTACGGCGTCGGATGAAGTCTCCTCCACATGCTCCCCTCCTCTCCGGCGGCATACCTGGTTCCCAGCCATTAGCCGGACAGCATTGCGTCGAGGGGCACAACGGCTTCTGCTTCACAGTCTGCTCCCCCCGCGTGACGAGTACTCGTCGCGATCTTGCAGGATGTCCAGAGACGGAGCACGGCTACCGGGCGGCTTCACGCGGTTGTAGTGCTCGAGCCAAGGCCAGAAGGCCTGGCTCGAGCGCGGCCGCTCCGACAGGGCCGCGCGGCGCAGCGGGGCGCTAGAGTCACGGAACCCGCACGGCTGCCCCGGTGTCGGAAGGCACGGACGCGGCATCGGACTGCGCCTCGTCGGAGGTGACGCGACAGACAAGAAGCGTGAGGTCATCGTCTGCAGGCTGTCCGGCTGCGAAGGTCAGCGCTGCGTCGTGCATGGCCTTCACGATGCCGCGGGCATCGCGGGTGCGGTTCTTGCGAACGACATCGACGACCCGCGGCCACTCGAACAGCTCCCCCGTGGGCGCGTGCAGTTCCGTGATGCCGTCCGTTACCAGCACGAGCACGTCTCCCTCCTCCATCTCGCTCTCCTCGCCGGTTCCATAGCAGGCATCTGCTATCAGCCCCAGGGCGGGACCCGTCGGATCGAGCTCGGCGCAAGCCGCTCCGCTACGACCCATGAAGAGCCCCCCGGTGTGCCCCGCGTTCACGTAGGTCATGCGGTTGGGCCGACCCTCGATGCGCACGACGAGGAGCGAGACGAAACGATCAGCAGGGATGTCATCGCAGAGGATGCGATTGAGCCGTCCCATCGCCTCCGCCACGGAGAAACCAGCTCCCAGAAGCGATCGCAGATGTGCGCGCGCCTCCACCATGATCAGCGCGGGCCCGATACCGTGCCCGCTCACGTCACCGATCGCGAGGGCTACAGCACCGTCGGGCAACGGGATCACGTCGAAGTAGTCCCCACACGTGATCTCGAGGGGGAAGGCGGCGCCAGCCACATCGAGAGTGGCATAGCGAGGCGTGTCGACGGGATAGAGCCGCCGCTGGATGATCCCCGCGACGCGCATCGCCGCCTCGTGCTCCAGAAGCAGCCTGCGCTCAGTCATGTCCTGCGCGACCGACACGAAGTGTCTCACCTGCCCCTGCGTGTCCCGCACCGGGGTCACACTCTGCTCGCCGTACCAGGTGGAGCCGTCTCGCCTTCGGTTGATCGTCGTTCCTCGGTACACGTCCCCTCGCAGGATCGTGTCCCAAAGCCGACGAAAGTGCTCGGCGTCGTGTACGCCGGAGTTGAGGATCCGCGGGGTCTTCCCCAGCGCCTCCGAGCGGGAGTACCCGCTCGTTTTCTCGAAACCCTCGTTCACGTAGAGGATACGACCCTCGCAATCCGTGATGAAGATCGTCTCCGCGGACTTGTCTACGGCTGCCGTGAGGCGCTTGACGCTGTCGTCCTGGTCCTTCTTGGCCGTGATGTCCCGGAACACGACGAATCCACCTTCCGGCTCCCCGCGCCGAGATCGGAGCGGAGCGCCGCTGACGAGAAGCCAGAGTCCAGTGGACTCTGCGGCACGGCGCACGAAGACCTCCTCGTCATCGAAGCGCTCTCCCGCAACGGCCCGGGCGATCGGGAGACTGCCCAAGGCCTCCGGGGCACCCTGGCTGCCGACGATCTCCTCTCCACCCGAGGCCGCCCATCCCCGGCGGGAGACGGTGTTCGCCAAGCTCCCCACCATCCCTCGGGCCGCACGGTTGACCACTTGGATCTCACCCTGCCGATCCGCGATCACGACGCCCTGGTCCAGGCTGCGAAGGAGCGACCTGGTCAACCGAAGGCCCGCCGACGTGTGTGCGGACGAGAGGGAACGGAATCGTGCGCGCCATGCCACACCCACGCCGATCGCAAGAAGCAAGACGGCCACACCCAGGATCACCATGGCGTGCCACTCTCGCCGCGCGAGGTCGCGCGCCCCCCGCAGGAGCCGCCCCGGCGAGAGACGAGTCGGGATCTCGGTGCTGGCATCACCTGAGCGCTACTTTCGGGGACCGGGCCCGTACATGGGGGGAGGGGGCACGACGACGCGCGCCGCGAGACCGGCCGCAATCATCAGCACGGCGCAACCTCGAGAGTCGTCAGGCTAGCGCGGCGCCCAGGCCGTCTTGCTCGAAATCATTTTGCCTGATCTCGCGGCCTGGATCCAGAAGGGTGTCCCTGCGGTCACTCGGCCCAAGCGCGCGGCGCAACGGCGCAACGGCGCGCCTATCTTTGATCGAGGCGAGCGATGGTTGAGCGCGCCCCCCCGAAGGAGACCTAGGTTGTACGGAGCACGGCCCCTCCTCCCGGACATGACTCATGAACAACCCAACCTCTGCCTCAGCCATCCTCAAGACCTGCCGGACGCCGCCGATATCCATTTCTCCCACGGCAACGGTGCGCGCCGCGATCCGCTCGATGGTGGCCGCCGGCGTGGGTGCCGTGGTGGCGGTCCAAGACGACGCGCTCGTTGGGATTCTCACGGAGCGCGACGTGATGGTGAAGGTGAGCGATCGCGCCCTGGACCCGGATCGGCTGCTCGTCGAGGAGATCATGGAGCGGAACGTGCGGACCGTCGGGCCGGAGGTATCCCACAGCCGTGCGGCGACGCTGATGCTCACCCATCACTGCCGCCAGTTGCCGGTTGTGGATGAAGCAGGGAAGGTCCTGGGCACACTCTCCGTTCGCCACCTGTACCGGGAGCAGCTGCGTCGCCTGCGAGGCCAGATGGACTCCCTGGAGTCCTACATGCTGGCCGACGGACCGGGCGGGTAGGGCCGATGCCCCACGACACGTCGATGCCGCACGTCCTGGAGTCGTGGCCCCATGCCGTGCCCCCATGGGGGCACCGGCTCGGCTCGCTGCGGGCAAGCGCGGCCGTCTTCCCGGACACGCTGCCGCCGGAAGCGCCCCTCCCAATAGCGGAGCATCCTCATGCACGGTGCACCCCGTGACCCGGACGGGGGCGTGTCCTCGTACCGCAGGGACGTGGCGCTCCGCGACCTCACGGACGAACTGGACGCGCTTTGTGCGAAGCACGACAGGGCGGCTGATCGCCTCCACCGCCTGGGGAGAGTGGACTTCGAGCGCGCCTGCGCCGCCTTGCGCCACTTCCAACACCTTCGCGACATCATGCGGCTGCGGACGTTCGCAGCGCGCTGTGGTCCGTCGTCGAGCCGTTCCGCCACCCGTCGGGGAGTGCTCATGGGCTGGCCCGCCCTCCTCCGAGCCTCGGAGCGCCTTCAGCGCCTCGCCCGAGATCCTCGTCCCTGGTAGGGCTCCCCCCGACCGGTCACCAGAAACGCGGCGACAGCTCGGGAGAGCGCGATCCGTATGGTTCGAAGATTTGCCCGGCCGCATGCGCCGGGCCAGGAGGAGTCCGCATGGAGCACGATGATCAGACAGGGCCGGGCCCGGACGATGCGCACGAGATCGCCCAACAAGCTGATGTCGAGCTGTCGATCCTTCTCGGCATCGAGCGTACGCTCCGGGTCGCTTTGCAGTGGATGACGCGAGGGCGCGGAAACAGCCGCAAACTCTCGACGCTGCGGTTTCAGATGTGGACCTTCAAGCGGCACCTGACCCGCCTGAATGTGCTGTCCGATCATGGCGGGTATCTGCACGTCGTCACGGATGCCGTAAGCGACCTGGCTGGCGAGGTGCATGTACTCAGAGTGAAACGCACCGAACTGCACTCGGATCTCAATCGGACGATGTTGCTCATGGAGCACATCTCGCAGGACGACGCCGATGGCTTCGCACGGCTCTGCGCGGACCTCGAGGGCTTCCTCGACCACCTCAGGTCGCAGGGTGAGCGAGAGCGAGCGCTGGTTCGCCAGGCGCTTGCGCGCAATCAGGGTGGAGCCGAGTGAGGCTGGGCGTAGGCCGGCACGCAAGCATTGCGCCGCACACGCTCGGCACGGGTAGGGTTCTACCCCATGGGCCGAGCGCCCTACGCCGCCTACGATTCCGGGCACCCACACGAGCCCAATGTCGGGCTCCTGGGTCCAGAATCGAGGATCACATGAACCGCTCAAAATCTGACGACACGGGTGGGACGACGGACCTGAAGACGTTCAACGCGCAGGGCTGGAACACCGTGAAGGAGCCGGGCTCATACGTTTGCAACGACACTGGCCGCCTCCTACGCGTTCCGACGGAAGCCGTCAAGAACCAGGCGCACCCCATCATCGAGTACTTCGGTCCGAAGGGACCGTCGGCGGTGACCCGCCTGTCCGAGGACCCGCGGCTCGCCATCCCGGCGCTGCGCACGCTCGCCGGCACCGCCAAGATCAAGCCCCAGTTCTAGCGGCGTTCCCAGACCGCCCCCCCCATCGGTGGGGACCGACGCTCCATTGGCGATTGGTGGAGACCCGGGACTGCCTCCCGGGTCTCCCGTTCGCCCTGAGGTGCACAGCACCACGCGAGAGCGTCCGCTCCGACCCCCGGCCGCTGGCATAGGATCGCCATTCCCCCACGTTCTTCGAGGCCCGCCCCCCCCCAAGCCACGCTCAAGCGCATCGGCTGCATTCGCCACCCGCTACCGCGAGGGACTGCGCGACTGCATGGGCGACAAACGAGCTGGCGGCGCGCAAGGGTCCGCGTTCCAGCTCCGGCAGACGGCAGGACTCGCGCAGGATGCGTGCGAACTGGCGCTCACACCCCTGACATTGGCAAGGCTCCACGATCGCGCCTTGGCGACCCTGCACTCGCCCGGAAACCCAAGTGGCAAGCATGGCCACGACACGGAGTGGTTCTTCAGCCAGGTCCTGGAAGCGCTCCAGGCGAGGGGCCCGCGGGCCGCGAACCCTGGTCGTCGTCCAACAATTCTTCGACGGGCACTTGCAGAGCGCACCGCCGAACTCCTCGATGCTCGGACGCGGTTGAGCGCCGAGGAGAAGCGCGGCAAGGCCCTTGACGTCGGCATGGAAGCGAACTCACGCGAGTGCGCCGATGCGATGGACACTGCGCGCCGGGCTGAACAGATGCTCCGGGACGTCACTCGGAAGCTGCTTACAGCGCACGAGGACGAGCGTCGCCGGGTCAGCCGGGATCTTCACGACGAGCTCGGTCAGAACCTGACCGCGGTGAACCTGACCCTTGAGGGCCTACGGACTGCAGCTGCTGCGGATGCGAAGGAGCTTCAGCGCGAGGTTCGCCGGTCCCAGGCATTGCTCCTGAGGGCGATGAAGAAGGTCCGGAGATTCGCCATGGATCTGCGCCCCTCCCTGCTCGATCACCTGGGACTCGTGCCCGCGCTACGCGACTTGACAGCGTCGTTCGCTCGCGGCTGCAAGCTCGACGTCCGGTTTGCAATGGATAGCGAGGAGCTTGGATTGGGCGCGGAGAGGGCGACCGCGATGTATCGGGTAGCTCAGGAGGCCTTGACAAACGTCCGGCGTCACGCGCGTGCGACACGTGTCGAGATCACGGTCCGGAGACAGCCGGGCGCCGTACAGCTCGAAGTTCACGACAACGGGCGGGCATTCGATCCGCACCATGGCATGTCCCCGCCGCGGCGTGGCCTGGGCATGCTCTGCATGCGGGAACGCATGGGGCTTGTCGGCGGGACTCTCGTTATCGAGCCCTCAAAGGGGCAGGGAACACGCGTCCTGGCCAACCTGCCAGATGCCGAGGTCGATGGTGGCTAGCGGACGCCAACCCGCGGTTCGGGGGCCCGCGGGGGGCCCGATCACGATCCTGCTCGTCGACGATCACACCTTGGTCCGAGAAGGCCTTCGTCGTCTCCTGGACGCTGAGCCGGACTTTGCTGTCGTAGGGGAGTCGCAGGACGGACGCGAGGCGTTGAGCATGGCAGCGGCGCTCGACCCCGACGTCATCGTGATGGACATCGCCATGCCGGAGTTGAACGGCATTGAAGCCACGCGCCAACTGCAGAACACTGCGCCCCGGAGCCGCGTACTGATCCTGTCGGGCCACGGGGAGATCCAGTACGTGGACCGCCTCGTGGCGTTGGGCGCACTGGGGTTTGTTCTAAAGCAAGCTCCCGTGTCCGAGTTGCTCGCCGGCATCCGCGCAACGCATCTGGGTCGCGCCTTTCTGAGTGCTGCCATACGGATGCGCGTGGCTGTGACGCCAGCCGAGGGCGCGCCGCAGTGCGAGGCGCAATCAGGCTGTGCACGGCCGCCCACGGTACGCGAAGCTGAGGTCTTGCAACTTGTTGCGGAAGGCTACGGAAACAAGGGCATCGCCGTGCGATTGGGAATCAGCATCAAGACGGTCGAGAAGCACCGGTCGAGTCTCATGAAGAAGCTCGACCTGCATGATGTCGCGAGCCTCGTGCGGTATGCCCTGTCCGAGGGAATCATCGAAGGGACAGTCCAAGCTCCACCACGCTGAGCGATGGTGTGGCTTGGAGAGACCGGGGTGCGCGGCGGAGTACGGAGCCGAAGTACGGAGCGGTGTCTAGACGGGTAGCCCCAGTCAGGCCCCAGCCTTATGCTTCTTCCGTGCTGTTCTGCTCGCCTCCCAGCGAGTGCGTCGTCTGCGACCTCCGCGCGGACCCGCTCTCACAGTGGCGGAAGAGAGCTCGAGAGTGCGGCGTAGAGCGCGTGTGTTAAGCGGCCGGTAGCCGCGCGGGGCGTGCCACGAACGGCACCGCGCCAGGGCGCCAAGTTCTGGCCCCTGCGGGCGCTGTCGCGGAGGCCGGTTGGGTCGGCCTCTCAGCGCGCGCGAGAGCGTAAGAGAAGAAGTGGCTCCCCATTCCGACCCCAGGTGCAGACAAACTCCAGCCCAAGGTCCCCCGCGCAAAGCCCTGTTCGCTGGGCTGAACGAGCGGCGCAAGGGACTCTACGTTTGCACCGCGGGTCAGAATGGGGTCCGAACCGCGATTGCAGTCTGCCAGCGGCTGCGGTTGGCGGTACGCTTACATGACTTCCCGGTAACCGTGATAAAGGAGAGTCCGTTCGTGATCGTCTCGTTCGGCGACAAGCGCACGGAGGACCTGTACCACGGCAACCGATCGGCCCGGGTGCGCCGCATCCCTGCGGACGTCGTTCGGACCGCGTCTCGAAAGCTCGACATGATCAACGCTGCACACACGATCCAGGACCTTCGGAGCCCTCCCGCCAATCGACTGGAGGCACTGCGCGGCGACATGGCAGGCCTCCACAGCATCCGGGTCAACGACCAGTGGCGCATCGTGTTCCGCTGGAAGGCTGACGGCGCACACGACGTGCAACTGATGGACTATCACTAGGAGAGAACCGTGCTGCCCACCAACCGCATCCCCACGCACCCTGGCGAGGTTCTCCTCAAGGAGTTCCTCAAGCCGCTGGGCGTCTCCCAGGTAGCTCTCGCGGCGCACATCAAGGTGCCGGTCCAGCGCATCAACGAGATCGTCAATGGAAAGCGTGGCATCACACCTGAGACCGCTTGGCTTCTCGCCCAGGCGCTCGAAACGTCCCCCGAGTTCTGGATCGAGCTTCAGGTAGCCTTCGATCTGGCCCGGACGCGACCGCGACGACGTACAAAGGCATTGACTCGCGCTGACTAGCTGTTGGTGATGAGCCGAGTGGAGTCCCGCGCGGCTGATTCTCACGACATTCAGAACATCCTCCTCGAGTCCTCGATGCTCCGCGCAATGCCCTGCTTGCTCGGCTCAAAGAGCGGCGCGCAGGAGATCTGCGTGTCACGACCTTCTGCACATCCTGTTCGACTTCCCGACAGCGCAGGATAGCCGATCTCGTCGTCACGGACTTGGCTGAGGCGACGCGGCGAAGACCATGCCGCGATGGACACGCCCCGTCGCCAGCGCCGCTACGACCATCGTCTCGTCGAACTCGTCCGCCGCACGGGCGACGTGGGCCACGCCACCAAGCACGGCATCCCGCGTTCGACGGCAGCCGGATGGATCACGCGCCGCAGCGGCGCGGTGGTATCGCTGCCCCATCTGGATGAGTCCGCGCCAGAGCTTCTTGTGCGCGTCGCCCGCCTGGAGAAGCGTGTGGAGCGCCTGCGCGCGATTCTCGCCATTGCCATCGCCCTCCTGCGGATCCTCCAACCCGATCTGACCCGCCTGCGGGTCCCGGATGCCTCTGACAAGCGTAGGCTCCTGCGCGCGCTGGACCAGGCGGGTGGCGTGTTGGGCTTGCGCCGGGTTCTGCGCGCCATCGGCTTGTCGCCGTCCAGGCTCGCATCGTGGCGCCGCGCCGCGCGCGGTTGCGAACTCGACGACGCTTCGTCGTGCCCGACCTCGTCCCCGCAGCGCCTGACCGCCGAGGAGGTTACCGCCATCGGCGACATGGTGACCTCCCCCACGTTCCGCCATGTTCCCACCGGTCGTCTGGCCGTCCTGGCCCAGAGGCTCGGCACGGTGTTCGCTTCGGCTTCGACGTGGTATCGACTCGTGCGCGAACGCGGTTGGCGAAGGCCGCGCCTTCGCATCCATCCCGCCGGCCCGAAGGTCGGCATCCGCGCCAACAAGCCCAACGAACTCTGGCATATCGACGCCTCCGTGATCCGCTTGCTCGACGGCAGCAAAGCCTATGTCCACGCGGTCATCGACAACTTCTCAAGGGGCATCCTCTCTTGGCGTGTACACGACCGACTCGATGCCGGAAGCTCCGTGCAGGTGCTCGTAGAGGCCGGCGAACGCATCCACCCGGACCTGACGCCCAAGCTCCTCGCTGACGCCGGCTCCGAGAACCGGAACGCCGCCGTGGACCAACTCATCGAGGCCGGCCTATTGGACCGCGTGCTCGCCATGGTGGACATCAACTTCTCGAACTCGCTGATCGAGGCGTGGTGGCGCGTGCTCAAGCACAACTGGCTCTTCCTGCACCCCCTCGACTCCGTCGCCAAGGTCAGGAGCCTCGTTGAGTTCTATGTCGAGGAGCACAACTCCTCGATCCCCCACTCCGCCTTCAAGGGCCAGACTCCGGATGAGATCTACTTCGGGAGAGGCGAGGGTGTGCCAGACCGGCTCGCGGATGCACGCGCCAAGGCGAGGAGCGACAGGATG